>JABSRF010000017.1 GCA_013215275.1 Oligoflexales bacterium
AAGGCATCCGTTTCTACCAAAATATAGCGTTCTGATCACACATGAATAGTGGGTAGAATATTTATTTGGAGTTACCTGACCCTAGCTCCTCTGGAGCCTGGTTTCTCAGCATAAACCTTTTCCCCTCGTTTTGCCCAAGAATATTCATATTTCTGGTGGGTGTCGAAGCCAAACTCATCCAAGAAAAGTGTCTTTTCGGGGTCAATAAAAGCCATTTCCTCTAGGAACTTTTCACGCCGCTCCTCGTTCCGTTCCTTGTATAGGTTTGAATTTTTTTTCGAGTGAAATTGATTTTCTTTAAATATCTACACACGGCACTGGCAGAAATATCACCAATCTTTAGGGCCATTTCGGTAGAAGTTAACAAGCGATTTTTTTCTACAAAGCTTCTGAATTCGTTGATATCAGTTATTTTGTGGCTATGACCTTTCTGGTAGCCTTGCTTAGGGTTTACATTGCCGGACTGCTTATGTAGCGACCACCAACGCTGAATAGTCGCTGTTCCTATGTGAAGCATTGAGGCAACATCCTTTCTTTTTTGTCCATTTTCTAAGCATGCAATGACTTTTTGTCTCAGGTCTAAGCTATAAGGAGCTGGCATAGTTCACCCAAAAAGCTCAGACTATAGGGGCTTAATAATGAGATCAACCTAAGTATGAAAGGCTATACCTCACTGCTAATCCCCAGGCATTATGGGGTTTTAAGCCTTTTTTTTCGCCCTCGTTTTTAGCAGTTAACCTTACAGGCAGATTATCTTCAACGATTATTTTTTCCCCTCAAACCCATTGATACGACACTCGAGGAGGCTTCGTGGTAGGCTCTAAGCTATGCGCATGCAGGTAGACCAGATAAGGCTTTCGCCCCTATCTAGCCACTGGAGGCCATAATTGGCATTGAGTGCATCTGGTTTTCCCATCCATGGCTCTAAGCAAAAAAACTCCCCCCTCCGGTCAGACCAAGTCACCATACAAGAGGTGGGAACGCTACCCACCCCATCAATGCTGAGCTTGATGTGCTTTGATGCAAGGCTTGATCGCGCTTCCCCTGGAGGAAAGTTACAGAGAATTCCATTGTGGTGGAGGGCTTGGCTTAGGTCCCAGCTAATCGGTTCCATAACTATTTGTTCAGGCTCAGCCTTACCTTCCGGGCTCACAGGACAAAAAGACCTTGCCTGTGATTCCAGGATTACCTGTTCCATTGGTAAAGTAGCTGCTGAGAAATAAGGGTGTAGGCCCAATGATAGGGGCATCTTTTGCGTTTCCCCTTGACCAAGGTAGCCCCTATTTTTGACTTCAATGTGGCAGTGAAGCTCCTGATCACGAAGCTCCCACTCTTGCTTGAGTATAAACTTAAAGGGAAACATACCAAGGCTTTCATCTGTTTCTTCTAAGCCTAAGCAAATTTTGCTCTCTGAGGCAGATAGGACATTCCACTGATATGAATAAGAAAAGCCATGGATAGGCATGACAAACCGCTCGCCACCAATGCGGTAGCTTCCCATATTGTGTTCATCATCCCAAACCCAACCTGCAAAAGGAAAAAGAAGGGGTATGCCTCCATGCAACCACTGCCCAGTTTTCACCTCATTTTGTGCCTGCCACCACAGGATGTTTTGATTCTCTAAAGGTCCTGCAAGAGGAAAGATCCCAGTCACTCGTCCACCTAGCTTGGAGCTCAATGAAACCTTTAAGTGAGCATTTGCAATCCATATTTGATCCATAGTATTCCTTTTCACATTCTCGATTATTTAATAATTAGTTTAAAGAAAGCCAGTATTTCTGGCGAACCTAGATTCGTATGTCAGAACAAGGGGTATTGATGGCACAAAGACTCGGAATAGCATGTGATTTAGAGGTCCGAAAGTGGGAACTTGAACAGGAGTATAAAAACACCAGAGGATGGCGTTCTACTCCACCCTTTGCAAGTAGAGAAGAGGCCGAAGACTGGGCTGAGAGTAAAGCCAAAGAGCTGAATTGTAAGTTGGTGAAACCTGGAAAAACCAGCAAAGGAAAAAAAGTTCAGTGGTTTGGGTTTCTGTTTGAACACGATGGCCCCAAATAGCGTCATTTTGCTATAATAGAAGAATCCAGCCTTTATCCATCCATAAGCAAAGGACTGCCTCCATGGACCACTTAAAGGCAACGATATGCCTATGCTTCATTTTGTTTGGTGCCTGCGGTGAGCAGCAATCTCCTGAGGACTTAGCAGGAGGAGACCTCGCCCAGCAAAGTAACAACTCCTGGATTGTAGGAACCTGGAAGGGTACGCAAACCGTCCAACGAGCTGGTCAGGCGGCAAGCTCTGCCTCGGTAAAGATTAAATTCTTTGCTAATCAAGCCTATCAATTAAGCTTTCCAGATCAGGCAAGCAACTTTGTTAAAGGAGAGTTTGTGGTAAATTCCAATCGAACGATCCTCCTTAGAGTGGAACAGTCGAGTGCTAAGCTCTATGAAGAAAACCCTCTGCCTGAAAGCTTCCGATACAGCTACCAAAAACCTCAGCTGCAAATTTTTAATCAGGAAGTTCAGCTTAATTTGCAATTGAGTGATGACACAGAGAAAGAAGGTGAGTCAGCAAGCACAAGCGAGGAGCTATTTAGTCTATTCGATACCTGGACTTGCCATGGAGAGCAGAAAGAATACCTATGGAAGGTCAACATTATTGACATTGACCAAAAGAGCTACTACTTAAAACGCTACACTTCGAATAACCGGATTCCTGAGGAGCGTGCTGGTAAGTTGGCAAGTTACGAGGAAACCCCACCTCGAGAAGTGGAGCTTAAAAAAGCCCATATCATCTTTGAAATGGATAAGCGTAGGCTCAACCTGGTATTTGCAATAGAAGAAGAGGCTAGGATCCTAAAAGTTGAGTACTATCAGGGTAGCTTCAGACCAAATTCACCTGAAGAGTTAAACTGCTTTCGGTACTGAGTTTACCGAAAAAGATTCCCTTACCCTCACTTCGTTCGGGGGAATGACGGTACATCGTCATCTCCACGCGATATTTACCACGTAAATGTCGTGGTCAGGGGACCTTTGCTCGAGATTCCCTTACCCTCACTTCGTTCGGGGGAATGACAGCCTACATCTTCACCTTAAAGCGGCCTATACGGCTGAAAGAGCTGGTTTAACCCGGCAGACAAACCAAACTCACCTGGTTTATTCAAGCTGAAAGCAACATCTAAACGCACCATCAGGCGGTAGATTTGCGGGACAGCTATTCGTAAGCCAAAGCCAGTGCTTGCATGAATATTATCTTTCAGGTCTGCTGATTCAAAACCTGCAGCCCCTCCATCAATAAAGAAGGCTGACTGAAGCCACAGATAGGGAAACCTATAGAATAGATAACGCATTTCAGCATTTGCATAGGCTGCCTGGTTACCGAAGATGGCTCCGTCTACGATTCCTCGGATAGACTCAAAGCCACCGAGGTAATATAGGGAAGATAAGGTTTGGCTCTCTCGAAAAGCCGCAAAACCATGCAATGCAAGATTGTAATCGCTGCCCCACAGATGATAGAAGAATGACTCAATTTCTAGGGCGGGACTCCATTCGCCCTTTCGGTAGCTTGCTCCTGCCTTACTGATAAAACGTAAGCCATGATAACTAATGTTATTGATCAGAACGTTGTCGTAAATCAGTGCCGGATAAAGAAGCCATTCCCAATCCTGGCTCGCTTCCAAATCAACCTTGCTCCAGCTTTCATCAAAATCAGTATCCTTGGCAAAGTACTCAACAGATGCGGAAGAGCTGCGCAAACCATAGAGATCAAAGCCTATTTGAAAACCCTCATCCCCATCCTGGCCAGTCAAAGGGAGCATAATATTGACCCGAACCTTATCGTTCTCACTCTTAAGCTCTGCCACTTCATCGAAATCGCGGTTGTAAAAACTTCGTCGGCGATTGTCTTTCCACCATTCAAAGCCAAGCACGTGCCTGCCTCGACCCCAGCGCGGAGCTTTGGCATAGAGCACCGAACCTGGAGCAGAATCACCATATTTCCGAAACTCGGCACCCAGAGTCCACAGGCTACCAAAACTGTGGGTATCATAAGCACCTAGAACTAAGAGGGGTGTTCCTCCGCCATATTGTCCACGCAAAACCGGGATCGTGGTCCACTTTTCCTCACAGTCGAACCTAAGGGTGACCCTCCCCGCTTGCGAGGCGTCTTCCTCAAAGCCTGCATCGACCTTAGAAAACACTCCGCTCGTCATAAGCTTAAGGGCTAAGCCACAGGCACGTTTTTCGGTCATGGTGATGGGAAGTTGATCGAGGCCAAGGTAATAAAGAGCCCATGTGAGCTTGGTTCGCTCAAGGCCGTTAAACACCACCTTATGAACCAACTTCTCACTTTTACCATTATTTTTACTGGTTATTTGTTTGAAGGCTAGACGTGGGTATGCTTTTGGAGAAAAAACCAGCAGCATTAGAAGCATCAAGCATCTCAAAGGTATGGGTCATCTCCTAAAAGGTAGTTTTGGACATAGTCCTTAACCCCCTCCTCTAGGGGTGTAAACTCCTTTTTATACCCTCCCCTTGATCGCAGTAAACCTAAATCAGCTTGCGTGAAATACTGATATCCGTGCTTGATTTCCTCGGGCATAGGAATCCACTCGAAGTTACTCTCCAAACCCATGGCAGAAAAAACGGCACGCCCAAGATCTGCGAAACTTCGGGCTTGGCCACTACCAACATTGTAGATTCCCGACTGAGCCTGCGGCTGACTTTTCTGTGACTCTGTGAACAAATGCATCATCACATCGATCACATCCTTAACATAAACGAAGTCACGCTTCTGCTCGCCGTGAGCAACCCCTTCTTTATAGGACTCGAAAAGCTTTAGCGATTGGTTCTCTTGAATCTGGGGCACAGCCTTGCAAACTAAGCTACGCATCCCCTCCTTATGATACTCACCGGGACCAAACACGTTGAAAAACTTCAAACCAGCCCAGAACGGCGGAGTTTGTTTTTGCTTCATAACCCAGAGGTCAAATAATTGCTTACTGAAGCCATATGGGTTAATAGGCCTTAACTGCTTGATCCCCTCCATCTGGTCTGAGTATCCACACTCTCCGGCTCCATAAGTCGCCGCAGATGAGGCATAGATAAAAGGAATCTGGTTTCGACTACAATACTCGAACAGAGAGATCGAGTAGTGGACATTATTCTCAAGGAGGTAGTCCATGTTTTTTTGGGCTGTTGAGGAGCAGGCCCCCATGTGGAAGATCGCATCAATTGGGTACTTTTTCCCCAAGTTTTCCAAGTCCCCCAAAAACTTATCCTTATGTACACAAAGGTAAGTATCCCGCTTAGTTAAGTTTTTCCACTTGGGAGTTATCCCCAAGTTATCCACAACAATTAGGTCATTCCTACCTTCTTCATTCAGGCGCCAAAGCATGGCACTACCAATAAAGCCAGCTCCACCTGTCACGACGATCATCCAACAAACCCTTTCTACCCAACAAAACTATGGTTTTTCAGAGAATATATTGATAAACAACTGATTTTGGTAATAATAAGGGAGCAGCCTCTCTGGTTTTGCCGAGAAATGGAGATTTCATTTCCTTGGCAACGGAAGTCACAATCCTCTGGTATTTGGTTTATCATTAATCAGTATTAAACTAAACTTCATACTAGATAGATGTAAACTCTTTGCCCAACAAAGGCTTGTCTATATGTTAGGAATCGGATTTGTTGAACTTTGTGTCATTATTGTCGTTGCACTTGTGTTCGTTGGCCCTAAGAAACTGCCTGAAATGATGAAGCAGGCTGGTAAGTTTTTTGTTCAGGTTAGGCGCATGACCACGGATGTCAAGAGCACAATGGATGAAGTTATTCACGAGGCCGAGCAGGAGATTCGCAAGGAAGAGCGCGAACACCTTACTAAGCTGATCGTAAGCGACGAAAACAAAAAAGAACCCTCCCTTAGCCCCGAAGGGGCCGAGTCTGCTGATCCACGGAGCCAGCCAGAGTCAGACCCTCATCATGATGAGATGCAGAGCCATGAGCCCATAGGCCCCCACTACCATCCCGATAAAATGCGCTCTGGAACCGGCCACAAAGAAGAAGAAGACCCTCACGCTCATCACGATGAGCCCTTGCAACAACAAAAGAAATAATACGTGGTCAAATAACGACAACATTTGTTGTGCAAATGCCGTGTAGCATGACATCCACCACATGAAGGTGGAGCGATGCTTTGCTGGGCGACTAGCTTACTTAGCGAATGTGCGAATTTTCTTGATTAAGTCATCAATCTGTTGATCGGTAAGAGCTGGAACCCGCCCACCAGAAGGCATCATGGTTCCTTTGTAGACTCCTAAGTCGCCAGGACGCTTTTGAACCTCGGCATAGACATCTGGGTAGTCAGTTTTTATCGCAGCAGTGCCCACCTTCAGGGCTAGCCTCATTTGGTCATCTGTAGCCAGCTTTTGCCAGACAGAATCTTGAAAGTTTCGACCACCGACAGCAGCCACACCTTCGCCATTTTGTCCGTGACAGGTAGAGCAAAAGCTTCCATAAATCTGATCAGCTGTTTCAGTTAGTTTTGGATCTTCGCCGCTCACATTTGCCTTCATGACAATTAGCTTGCCATCCTCGCCTAGGGTTTTCACATCTCCGTTGCGAGCGATCACTTCCCCATTTGACTTCGCAGAATTTCTTTCTTCTTCTAACTGTTTCCACCACGCAAAAGGCTTATACTGATCCAAACAGGAACTAGATAAGCCAACCACCATAATGAGCGGAAGAAAAGGATGCTTTACCATGTCGACTCCTAGAATAACGAACCAATGTCACGCTTATACCAAAACCAGCCTTGGATGCCAGTAAATATTCTCTGTCAAGACCCCCAGTTATAGGCAACTCTAGCGTTAAAAACTTCTCTCTGATTGGTTCCATTTCCTTTAGGGTCTTCATAATAGAACTTTTTATAGAGATGGGCAAAAGAAGAGGTATTATAGGACAAAGAAAACACTAGCCCCTCACTTAACTTCATGCCCATACCTACCGTATAGGCCCATTGCTCCAGCTTGTCACTTGCACTCGCTGGATTGATGCACTCGCTCCCCGCGTAGCTCTCACATACCTGAAAATACTCCAAATCAGTGCTGATGGTTCTTTTTTCGTAGTCAAAGCCTAAAAAGTAATTGTCGAGAATCAAATAGGATGCGTTCAGTCCCAAAACGGTATAATCCATGGTATTTGCGACCGAATTAACAGGGTCTTCCAAAAATAAATAATCAGGATCGAGCCGATCACATTGCTCTAGGTCAGACAGTGATGGGGCGGAGTTCTTATCTTTATCAAGATCTGAAAATATGCTCTTCTGCCACCCTAAGCCAAATTTTAGTCCATGGGCAAAGGGTAAACGACCATTCGTTTCTATAGCTGCTGACATCCTCCGGGTGGTGAAGCCCACTGAGTCTTCAGACCACTCTAAGCCATTGCATTTCGTGCTCATTTGATCTCGCTTCCACTGCGCAGCTGAAGACCCCACATGATTTCCATCCAAAGAAAACCCTCCGTGAAACTCTAAGCCTTGTACAATCTCTCCATGCAATTCAAAACCAAAATACTGCTGCGGATCAGCATTCTGACCAATCTCTCCCTCTCCGTTTCCCCCCACAAATTTAACCATCACCCCTTCCAACATGGAAAGAAGGTAGGTCACGGATACAGCGCTTTGTTTCCAACCGCTGTCTGCTAAGCTTCCCCCTGGCGAGAGTTTACTGGTATTTGGGAAGTAACTGGCCCCATTATAAAGCTCTAAAGCAAGCTCAAGGTTTTTTCGCGGGCTCCAAATCAGTTGATAATCTGCAACAGGGCCAAGGCTGCTATACTGAGATAATAATGGCTTATCCCGATAAATGACTGCACCATCGTACCTACTATTTAAGCTAGCAAAGGGATCAATGCTAATCTTGGCTCGCAATTCTGAATGAAAGCGTTCCTCAAGGTTTAGCCTTAGGCCATTTACCGTCAGACAGTTTTGAGCCTCTCCAGCTCCTAGATTAAAATCGTGCAAGCAATCCACAAGAATTCCAATGCTTGTGTACGATTCCGCATCAGGAAAGGGCTTCAGCCTCTTCTTTTCCTTGAAAAAAAGCTTCTCTTCAGCTGGCTTTTCCGGTGATTGAGCTAGCAGCTGCGATGCAGACCAGTCGCTAAGGACGACACAAAGAAATAATGCCCACCTCAAGCTCGCAACAAAGTTTTCTTGCAGAAACATACCGAGACCTTTTTTTGGGTTTAATTATAAACCTTGATCAACTTGGTATTGAATTGCAATGGCAAATCTTCGCAGCATTTTCTTCACTTCCTGCAAGCTCCTAAAGGCGTCTTCAATCTGGTCATTTTCCCTAACAATCTCACGATGCTCTTCGCTGAGCATAAGCTGTAAGTTTAGACCAGGAGCAAAGTGATAATCCCAGCCTAAATCCATTTGATGGCCATAATGAAGAATATTTTCTGTGCTCGGAGTGCTTGCGTGCCTCTCACTTCTACCGATGTGAGCTCCAAGCAACAATCGATGTTCAGGAAACACCCAAATACTGCTCGTTCCTGAAAAACTAAACTGATATAGAGGCTCGAGTTTTTGATTAGGGTGTTCAAAGCTTTCCAACAGGTACCGAGCGTTCCAATTCAGTTGCACAGGCCGAATGGAGCTGCTGAGCTGCTGGATAAGGCCTAGATCGCCATATGTCTGGGTGCTCTTGGCAAGCCCACTCTTTTCCACACCATACCCCAGCAGCATACTGATACGATAGCCTTCAAAGGGCCACCAAAGCATCCTAGCAGCACCACCAACGTAGGGATCATCAGCAACGGGAGCCTCTTCAAAGGCCTGATTGCTTCCACCTATTTGCTCTGAGCGATCGTTATCCCCTTGAATAAAAATCAACTCGTAAGCAAATTTAGCTTCAAATGTGCCAGGTAATCTTGGCTTAGCACCTTGGCCTCCCCAACTCAGGCTGAAACCACTGAAGTACTGCGGCAGCTGCACCAGCAAGCCATAGGCTAGCAATGGGTTATAGCTCATCTCATAGGCAACGAGTTCTTCCCATACCCCAATAGCCAAATGGGCTGTGGGGCCGAGATAAAACAGCATTTGGTAGGAGTCCAATAGCTGAATCGGACTGGCTGTTTTGTATAGATCCCCTGCACGGGTATCAACAGGCTTGTTCTGATTTCCATCACTATCGCGGGCTAAAACCGCATCAGGCCGAAGGTTAAGCACAAGCTTACTGGTTTCATGGTACTGCCATACAAGACCGAGTTTTAAATGCTCTAAACCGATCGTCCGGGCTCCCTTCTGATTCTCTGATCCAGCGTCAGCGCCACCCTGTGAATCGTTTTCTGAGTTTAGGCCTTTAAGTGGTCGCCTGAGATCATCAAGCCAAAGTAACCTTAAATCAACGGAGTGGGTGAACAGAGGTCGCTCTTTTTTCGACTCTAGTGCCAAAAGTTGTTGGTAACTGCCAAAGATCCAATAGATGAATGCCATGTATAAAACCGACTTAAACAAGATGATCTCCTTTTTTGGACCTTCAAAAGAACCTCTAAGCAATCATTAATTCTTAAAAAATACAAAATGTCACGGTATTTTCTAAGCCGAAAATATCATTTTCAATCCATTAGAAGCTCTTCTGTAGCCGGCTTTTTCTACCTATGTCAATTGTATGGCCTTATTATTTGACAACAGCCATATTTTTGACGGCGACATGTCAAAGCTCGTTCCTTGATCCAATCCTTTAAAGCTTATCGTTAGGAAAATTTTTCCACATTCTCGCTAATGAGTTGGCACAGGGTTTGTATATTCCGCTATTGGAGGTTTGCAGCATGGCAGATGATAATGAGGAAAAAACCGAAGAAGAAGAGCAAGAGGGTGGTGCCAAAGGTGGGAGCAAAAAGCTCATTTTTATCCTCGTGGGAGTGCTCGTGCTCCTCGGCGTAGGTGGCGGAGCAGCTTTCTTTCTAATGGCGGGAGGCGATGACAAACCTGCTCAAACTAGCTCAGAGGGTAGCTCCAATCAAGACGGTGAAGGTCAATCTGAAGCCGCAGCAGCTGATTCCGAGGGTGGGCAGAATGAAGGAGAGGAAGCAGAGGCACCCACGGGAGCTGCTGGAGCTTTAAAACAAGCAACAACACCCAAAGAAGAAAATACCTTCGTCGACATAAACTTTGGAGCAACCTATCAGCTTAAGCCTTTTCACTCTAACCTCGGTAACCCACTAGAAAACAGGTACCTTCGCTTAGAGATCGCTTTTGAGTACAAGCAAGGAGAAGAGCAAAGAAAAGAAATCGAGGCACGCTTGCCTCAGTTAAGGGATGCTGTCTTGTCAGTAGCGAGCCGTAAAACGAGAGAGTTTTTGCTGGGGCCAGATGGTAAGGACCAGCTGCGTCTGGAAATACTCAACCGGGTGAACCAGTTCATGGATAAAAAAATCGAATCCATTTTTATCACAGATATGCTGATTGAATGATTTAATGAGGAGTACTAAATGGCAGAAGATAGTGGTATGGGACCTGAAGACTTTGGACTCGGGTCTGATTTTGATCAAGCCTTAGCGGAAGCAACTTCCGAAGGGGGAGGTGAATCAAGCTCTGGAGGAGGGGGTTCTGGGCCTGAATCTGGACGCCTTGCTCGCACTGACTTCTCAAAACTTAAAATGATCCTCGATGTTCCTTTGAAGGTTTCGGTGGAACTTGGACGTACCAAAATGCTGGTGAACGACTTACTGCAATTGGGACAAGGTTCCGTTATCGAACTCGATAAAATAGCCGGGGAGCCTATGGAAATTCTGATTAACGACAAACTAGTTGCCATGGGTGAGGTGGTTGTCGTCAATGAAAAGTTTGGGGTGAGGCTCACTGACGTCGTGTCCCAGTTTGGTCTGGGTGAAATTGACCGTGATGGCGCTTAATCTGAAAGATAAGGGAGAACATAAAAAGATGACCACACTAGTGAGGACCTCGATCCTATTTATCATGATGCTAAGTGTCACAAATGCCTTTGCTGCAAAGCCAAAGGAAAACAAAGCAGAGTTAATCTCCATTCAAAAGGTATCAGGAGAGGCTGGCAAAAAGCTGTCCATTGTGACTATTTACCTAAACGAAAAACCAAATTGGCAGAAAATAGACTTGGAAGCACATGGGACCTTCTTGCAAATAAGCCTGAAAAATACCCTTGTTCCTAAACCAGGACAATTTTACGACATTTCTAGCCCTTATTTTAGTAAGATGGTCCTCATCCAAAATGAAAGCAACGAGGCCATCATTCGGGTGTTCACCAGCCAAGAGGCAAGCCTCATCGCTAAAGCCACAGACATCGACTTACTCAATAAGCGAATCGTCTTAACTGCCGACCATAGTTATCTCAACAAGCTACTTTCCAAAGATGAAGATAAAGAAGATAAAAAAGTTTCTAAGACAGTCGCTACAGCAGATAAACAAGATCATGAAAAAAAAGCCACTGGCCCTAATCAGCCCTTTGCTTTAGATACTGATTCAATGCCCTCGAATCTAATTGCAAAAAAAGAGGATAACGGCTTCCAGGAAAAACTGAGGATCGCAGCCTACTTCTCCATTGCAATGATCCTCTTATTACTTCTAAGCCTGACTTTCCGTAGGCTTGCTCTTAATAAAAAGCTGCTAAAACCTCGTAGCAACAACATTCCCATGCAGGCGCTCAACCACCTAGTACTGGCTCCTAAGCAAAAATTATCACTTGTTCAGGTTGGGCATGAAAAACTGCTTCTATCTGTTTCGCCCGAGGGAATTTCGCTAATCACTCACATACCTGAGAAGAACAAGGCTGCGACTAGCCCCAAAACCAACTTTGGGGATGCAGACAAAGAAAAAATGCAGACCATCATGATGCGTAATTTGGGCAGGCAACAACAGTTAAAGAAAGGTGATCCAAACCCAAGAGGGATTACCCCAGCACAGGTAAACCCAGCACCCAGACCACCAGCAGAGGGAGCCAGCAGTCAGCCCACGACCCAACGAAAAACTCAGGCCCTCCAGACTGAACCGCAAGCACCTAGGCCCAAGCCTAAGGCTAAAAAGAAGATAGAGTATGCCATTGATGACTCTGGAGTCCACCAGACGCTTAAAAAGCAGAGGACAACTCCTCAAGCGAATACCACACAGAAGGCTATTGACGATGTCACCCAGCTGATCAGAGAAAAACTGAAATCATTGCCAAAGATATAGGCTAGGGACTGATGAATAAAAGTTACAAATCTTATTCTCATTTGTTTACCTTCATCGCAATCATCTTAATGCTGCTATCTAGCTATGCATTTTCAGAGGTAAAGATTCCGAGTCTGGAGCTAAACCTCAAAGAAGGTGATGGGGTTGATACCGTTGTGCCAGCAATGAAGATAATATCTGTTCTGACCATTCTGTCCATTGCTCCAGCCATCTTACTCATGATGACGTCATTCACCCGTATCTTGATCGTTTTGAGTTTTGTGCGCCAAGCTCTTGGAACCCAGACAATGCCCCCAAACCAGGTGATTCTTGGTCTATCTTTATTCCTGACCATGTTTTCAATGTCCCCTGTTTGGAATGCAATTGAAAAAAATGCAGTCACACCATATATGGAAAAAAAGATCGATCAGGACGTAGCTTTAGAGCAGTTGCTGAACCCAGTCAGGACTTTTATGCTCCATGAAACTCGTAAGGATGATTTAGGGCTTTTTTACGAAGTTTCTAAGACTTCTAAACCGCAGGTGGAAGCCGATGTTCCCATGACCATTCTGATGCCTGCCTTTATGATTAGTGAGCTAAAAACCGCATTTCAGATCGGATTTTTGATCTATGTCCCATTCTTAGTGATCGATATGGTGATTTCCTCCATACTCATGGCAATGGGAATGATGATGTTGCCACCCACGGTGGTGTCACTACCATTTAAGTTAGTGCTGTTTGTATTGGTCGATGGCTGGTCCTTAATCGTTTCCTCGATCATGAAAAGTTTTCAAATATTTAGCTAAGGAGGTAAACAAGATGTCTCCCCAATCTGTTATCGATATCGGTTCACAATCAGCAATTATTTCAATGAAAATAGCTGCACCGGCTCTTTTAACCATCATGATCACCGGCTTTTTGGTTAGCTTGTTTCAGGCTGCCACTCAAATAAATGAACAAACCTTATCGTTTATTCCCAAAATTATAGCGATGACAGCTGTCTTATTCCTGACAGGACCCTGGATTTTGCAAACGATGATTTTCTTCACCAAAAACCTATTCAACCAAATCCCAGGGATCACCCACTAAGGACACCGATCATTATGTTTTACCTGGAAGTAGACACCCTGATTAGAGCAAGCCTTGTCTTTCTAAGAATCAGTGGGCTATTTTTTGGCTTGCCATTTTTCGGTGATCAGGTAATCCCCATCCAAGTTCGTCTGCTTTGTGCAGGAGCCTTAGCCCTTGGAATCTACCCCCTGGTTCCGGTGGACTGGGGTCATAGCTTTGACCTTTCTGTTCTTGGGATCACAGGTATGATGCTAAGGGAACTTTTGATCGGTTTAAGTATCGGCTACCTCGGAAAGCTTATTTTTGAAGGCATTGTCATGGCTGCTAGCTTGGTAGGCTACCAGATGGGCTTTGGCACAGCCAACCTTCTTATGCCTGGAAGTGATCTGCAAATTAATGCCTTCACAGCACTGCATCGCATCGTCGTCTTGCTCTTTTTTTTAAGCCTAAGCTTACACTACATATTTATCAACGGGATCATTCAATCCTTTGAAATCATCCCAGCAGGTAGCAGCATCTTAAGCCCTTCTATGGGAACCACTATGCTTAAAAGCAGTGCTCAGGTATTTTCCACTGCCTTACAGCTATCTGCTCCAATTCTGGTCGCCTTATTGTTTACCATGTCTGCACTTGGCTTAATGGCACGAACAGTGCCTCAAATGAATGTTTTTACCCTGAGCTTTCCCATCAGCTTTTTTGTGGGCCTTGCTATCTACGCCGCAATGAGCCCGTTCTTACCGGAATGGCTGAATGTTTTTTACAAGGATCAGGCCGTTGATTTTCTAAATGCTTTGTTTTTATTGACTAAGTGAGGGCTCCGGCCCGATAGAAGGACTTGCCTTTGGCTGAAGAAAACGAAGATGGCCAGGAAAAAACCGAAGACCCCACCGACGAACGCCGGCAAGAGTTTCGTAATCGTGGTGAAATCGCCTATTCACGAGAGATCACATCAGTCATCGTGCTCGTCTCCGCAGTTGCATTTCTTAGTTTCTTTGCCATCCAAGGATTCAACAAACTTGCCAAAATGTTCACGATTCAGTTCGAGCTCATCAGAGAGCTACGCTTAAGCCCAAGTAACTTTCCAAGCTATTTCAGCAATATCTGGATGGGGTTTTTGGAGGTTATCATACCCATCACAGCGGTTTCGCTTCTAGCTGCTACCGCAACCACCTTTGCACAAACACGATTCAGTGTCTCATTCCAAAAGCTAAAACCTAACTTTGGGCGCATGAACCCTCTTGCTGGCTTAAAACGTATGGTCTCAGGCCAAGCCTTACTTGAGCTTGGAAAAAGCATCGGAAAAATGCTCGCGGTAGGGGTGATTTCATACCTGATCCTCTATGGGGAGAGGGCGAATATACCTGGGCTTTTAAAAGTGCCATTGGGGAGCACCTGGGAATACTGGGGCTCTATTTCAAAAATGATGTTTTGGTCTGTGTCGGTATTTCTGTTTTTGATAGCGAGTATAGACTACATCTACTCCTATTTTACCCTTGAAAACAAGATGAAGATGACCAAACAAGAAGTAAAAGATGAATACAAGCAAAGGGAATTAAACCCCCTCATTAAAGGCAAGCTTCGCAGGCTGCAAAGGGAGTTTAGCCTTGGAAAAACCATTGAAGCAACGAAGGAAGCGACTGTCATAGTCACCAACCCGACGCACTATGCTGTTGCCCTTAAATATGAGATCGGGATGACGGCTCCCTTGGTAGTCGCAAAAGGGGTCGATTTCATAGCATTGAATATGCGAGAAGTCGCAAAGAAATTCGATATTCCATTAGTTGAAAATAGGCCTCTAGCGAGGGCTCTCTATAAGACTGCTGAAGTGGATGAAGAAATACCTCAATCTTTATACAAAGCAGTTTCAGAAGTGATCCGCTACGTTTTCAGGCTTAAAGGAATAAAAATAAAACAAGATAGAAAGCAGTAAAAAATGGCTGTCGGTCAAGCTAACAATTCTCCAAACGCAATACTCGGCATGCTCAAGAGCCCTGATGTGCAGTTTGCATTGGCTCTTATCTGTATCATTTTCATGCTTTTTATTCCGTTACCTCCACTACTATTAGACGTGCTCCTGTCATTGTCGATTACGATCGGGTTCTTGGTTCTTTTGATTGCCATCTATATCAAAGAGCCCTTGGACTTTTCCACTTTCCCTACTTTTTTGCTCTTAGCAACCTTATTTCGCTTAGCCCTAAACGTAGCGACGACCAGAAATATCTTACTTGAAGGAGCCTCTGGAGAGGTGAGCCATGTGATTTCATCCTTTGGTAACTTCGTGGTGGGTGGTAACTACTTTGTGGGTTTTGTCATCTTCTTAATTCTGGTCATCATTAACTTTCTAGTTATCACTAAGGGTGCAGGTAGGGTTGCAGAAGTTGGAGCAAGGTTTACCCTTGACGCTATGCCCGGTAAGCAGATGTCCATCGACGCTGACCTAAATGCAGGGGTGATCGATCGAGAGGAGGCTAAAAAAAGAAGGACAAAAATCGAAGAGGAGGCCGATTTTTATGGTGCGATGGATGGTGCATCTAAGTTTGTTCGTGGTGACGCAATCGCAGGTATTGTTATCACTGGTATCAATATTTTAGTAGGCCTTGCTTTAGGGGTTCTTCAACACGATATGACCTTTGCAAGAGCATCCCAAGTGTATACCCTTTTAACCGTTGGTGATGGATTGGTATCACAGATTCCTTCGATCATTATATCCGTTGCTGCAGGTATTGTGGTGACAAGAGCAAGCGGTGATAGCCGCTTATCCAGTGATCTATCAGACCAGCTCATCCTCCACCCTATTGCCCTGTATATTTGCTCTGGCCTATTGATCTTAATGTCAATGATGCCAGGCCTCCCGACCATATCCTTCTTAGCCCTGGCAGTCCTTTTTTACATTTTTGGAAACTACGCCAACAAGGAGCATGAACGTAGGCATCTTGCTGAGGTCGCTAAATCAGAGGCAAAAAATCGCAGTGAACATAAACCAGACTCCATAGAAAACCTCCTACATGTGGATACCCTAGCCCTTGAGGTGGGTGTAGGGCTCATCCCCTTAGTCGATGCGGATCAAGATGGTGAAATCTTGGAACGTATTGTCTCTTCTCGCAAGCAGTTTGCCCAAGACATGGGGATCATTGTTCCCATGGTCATGGTCCGTGACAATATTCAACTAAAGCCAGGTGAATACCAAGTATTGCTTAAAGGACAACCAATTGCAAAAGGTTCGTTGTTGGTTGAGCATGAGCTAGCTATGGCTCCTGAAGATGCCTTTGAAACCATCGATGGATTAAAGACGAAGGAGCCCGCATACGGCCTCGATGCCTATTGGATTAAGCCCAGTCAAAGGGATGAGGTCACCTTTAAGGGGTATACAGTGGTAAACTGCTCCACCGTGATCGTAACCCATCTCACCAAGGTCATCCAAGACCATGCCCATGAGCTAATCGGAAGACAGGAAACTCAAAGCCTCATCGATGGGCTTAAGGATAAAGCTCCTAAGGTCGTTGAAGAGGTTATATCTGCCGAGGGAGTAAACCTAGGCACCATTGTTAAGATACTGCAAAATCTCTTGAAAGAAGGGGTCAGTATTAGAGATATGCTCAGTATTTTCGAAAGCGTCGCAGACCATTGCAAACAGGTTAAAAATGCGGATATCTTAACACGATTTGCCCGTAAGGCCCTAGGAAGGGGGATCGTAAGAAAATACCTAGGTGACCAAGATACCCTCTTCATCACAACCCTGGATCGGGCGGTGGAAGACTTGCTCGTATCAAGTATTCAGCAGCATGAAAACGGCTCTACATCCTTAAATATAGAACCGACTCTAGCACAGAAACTGCTGAATCGTATCGCTGAGTCAATGGGGCAATTTGAGCGGACTGGGACCATCCCTCTTTTGCTCTGTGGAGCGCAGTTAAGGTGGGATCTAAAAAAGCTCATTGAAAGATTTATTCCAGGCCTCACAGTCCTGGCTTTTGACGAAGTACCCTCTGATATCAAAACAAATAGTCTGATGACCATTAACCTTGAATAGAAAGAAGACCTATGCAAATCAAAACGTTTGAAGCCTTTTCTATGCGGGAAGCTGTCCAACAAATCAAAAAGCAGTTCGGATCAGATGCTGTTATCCTATCCACGAAAGAAAAAATCATTGAAGATGGTAATACCAAGGTCATAGAAGTTAAAGCTGCTGTGAGTGAGGAAAACGAAAAAAAAGGGGCCTTTGCCTCGCCTCCTATCCTCGACTTAAGTGGTATTGAAGAATTAGATTCTAGAATCGGGAAGCTCGAAAGGCAAATAGGGACCGTGCTCGACCGGATGCCAAGTAAACCACAGGTTAATCAATTAGAAGCTGGATTAAGAGAGCTTAAATTGCTCTGCACCCACGCAATCAGGCAGCTTCCTAATCAATTTAAAGGTGAGATGCCCATATCCTTTGAGTCCATATACGAACAGCTTAAGCTAATGGGCATCGAAGAAACATACTTATTTGCTATCCTCAACCATCTTAAGTCGATACCTAGCTTTGAAGAAGGAAGCAAGCAAGCAGGCGAATCAGCGAAAGAATACTTAAAATCCCATGCTATTAGGTATATGTTTCAAAAAATAAAGATCTACCCCCGCATCAAACCAACCAAGGGTCATTCACAAATTCATCTGTTTTTTGGGGGGAGTGGAGTAGGTAAATCGTGTACCATTGCTAAGATTGCGGCAAATTTTCAAAACAAAGAAAAAGCTAATGTTTTACTCGTAAGTTATGACAACAATTGTTTTGCTGCAAATGATGTATTGTCTGTCTATGCCAAAGTACTTGGAATAGATCATGTTATGATTGAGAAACCAGAAGAGATTGAAAAAATTGTACTCAAGCATCGGCATTGTGAGCTTATACTGATAGACACAAAAGGTGGGGTGCCCAAATCCAGTGCAGAGCTAAAGCCTCTGTTAGAACTAAAAGAGAAGCCTTTTCCTATCGATATGCATTTAGTTTTATCTTTGACGGAAAACAATAGACAGATGGATCACACAGTAAACAGTTTTTCACCAGTAGGCATTCACAGTATTGTCTTCTCAAAATTAGATGAGAGCTGGACCTATGGAGAGATGTACAACTTAGCTTGTAAATGGTCTCTTCCGCTTAGCTTCTTTTCAACAGGCCCGAAAGTTCCTGATGATTTAGAGTTAGCTAGCAGAGAACGTGTCATAGAAAGACTCTTTGGATTATAAGAAGTTAGAATCTTTGGTGAGGCATATGGCTTCACCTGGTCATACTTGAGCTAAATATTTTGTCAGGAAGTGCCGATGAACATAGTTGATAAGGATGGAGGCGCCTATCACTTGGACGTGAACTCTGACATAGAGTCAGTAAAAGTTAAAAAACAAAGTCGTTTTTTTTCATTGAGCGTAGCCAGCGGGAAAGGTGGAGTAGGAAAAACTTTAACAATCGTCAACCTTGCAATGGCAGTAAGTCATATGGGCTTAAAAGTTTTGATCCTTGATGGTGATTTTGGTTTAGCCAATGTCGATGTAGTTCTAGGACTGCAAGGCAAGTATCATGTCCAGGATGTTATTGCTGGCTTTGCCTCCCTTGATGAAGTTATATTACAAGGACCAAATGGTATCAGTTTAATTCCCTCTGGATCTGGTGTCAGTGAACTACAAAACTTGACTTACACCCAAAAGCAGATCTTGTTCCAGAAAATACTATATTTAGACATGGATTTCGATTTTCTTTTAATCGATACCGGAGCTGGAATTGGTGATAATGTTCTGCACCTAAACTCGATTAGTGATTCACGATTAATCATCACAACTCCAGAACCCCATGCCATCACTGACGCCTATGCTCTCATCAAAGTATTAGCTGAAAATCAGGGTGTTCGCACCTTCGACTTAATGGTCAACATGGCTAGCTCTAGGCAAGAAGCTGAGAATGTAGCAAGCCGTATTATTTCAACCTGTTCCAGCTTTATCAAAATTAATGTGAATTATAAGGGATTTGTTCCGTTAGACAAAAATGTAAACAGATTAGTGATGCAGCAGAACACTGGCTCAAGCATGGCATGTAATACGATAGCTAGTCAAGCTTGGAGCCATATTGCTCAAGGATATGTGTCGAATTATAGCCAAACTGACGCTCACACTGCAGTCAGTACTTTTTGGAAAAATTACTTATGCGCAAGCCCAGGTAGCTACACTGAGCGCACAAGCTAATCTTTTAGTTCATAGACAAGAGGTAGGGTAACGATGAAGGGATTGGTTAAGAAATACAAACAAGACAGTCAGGGAGTCGATGGAAAACTCCGTGACCAACTTATTATGGATTATGCTCCGCTGATCCGATTTGTTGCTCAACGTATAGCCTCTCGATTGCCATCCAACATTGATATTGATGACCTGATTAGTGCGGGAGTCATCGGGCTTATGGATGCAATTGAAAAATATGATCCTAGCCGAGACAATAAATTCAAAACCTACGCTGAATTCAGAATTAGGGGAGCCATCCTTGATGAGCTAAGATCTCAAGATTGGGTTCCACGTTCTGTAAGGGATAAAGCTAAAAAGATAGAACGAACTTATGCTGAGCTTGAGCAACGTTTTGGACGAGCTGTGACCGATACCGAGATATCTGATGCTCTTGGTATCAACCTAGAAGAATATTACGATATGGTAGCAAAGGTAAAAGCAGTAACCCTGTTATCTGTTGATGACCTTACCGTACCTTACCAACATGAACGCAAAAGTTTGCTTGATTGTTTGGAGAGTTCAAGCTCAAAAAACCCCTTCACGCAGCTTAAGAGTAAAAGTGTTAGAAGAATTTTAATGGATAATATAGAAGAGCTTCCCGAGAAACAAAAATTGGTTTTATCTCTATATTACTATGAAGATCTTAACCTTAAAGAAATTGGTAAGATTCTTGAGGTCACAGAATCAAGGGTTAGCCAGCTTCACACACAGGCTGTTGAAAAGCTCAGATCTAAACTAAAAACGGTACTGTCCGATTAGGCCTTAGGAAGCATTATGTGGAAAGGTTTTGACTATGGCTCTAGGTAAACCAGACATGAAAATACTCGTCGTAGATGATTTTCCGACGATGCGCCGCATTGTAAAAACACTTCTAAGGCAAAATGGCTTTACCAATTTCATTGAAGCCGAGGACGGTGTGAAGGCTTACACAACACTCCAGACTACCAACGACATTGAGATGATCGTCTGTGATTGGAACATGCCAAACATGACCGGATTAGAGCTGCTAAAAACAGTCAGAGCTGACCCAAAAGTCAAGCATCTACCTTTTTTAATGGTGACTGCAGAAGCAGAGAAAGAAAACATCATTGAGGCAGTAAAGGCAGGAGTAAGCAATTACATCGTTAAGCCTTTTACAGGTGCCACCTTGAAAGAAAAGATGGATAAGATCTTTGAAAGTGAAAAAGCAAAAGCAGCAAGTTAAGTTTCTTTTTTTAATGATATTCAGCTAGATAGATTAGCAAATAGATTGAGAAATAGTTTTACAGAATAGCCTATAGAAGGGATTATTATGGGTGAGAAAACTGTTTTCGATATTGATCTAATCAAGTCATATCCACGATCTTCAAGAAAAATCACCCTCGGAGTCATGCCATATAATTTGGCAAATGAAAGCAATGGCAGCGAGGAAAAAGGTCAAACAACCTACATCAGCCCTCATGGTATGGAGTTTCAGTCTCCAAAAGACTACGTGGATGGAACCTTGTTAAAGATCAATGTAACTCTACCAGATTACTGGAATTTAAAACAAAAATTCGTCGATTATGGTCGTGTAGACACCCCAGGTAAATTCAAGGTTCTCGCAAAGGTCCTTAAAACCGAGGACATTGGTAAAAGAGGAAAGAAAAAATTGGTTTTGGTACAGACCGTAAATATAGATGAAGTGGATGAACAAGTGCTAAAATCTTTCTTACAAGAGGCAAAATGACTACCACCTTTCTGATTCTTCTCACTCTCTTTGATGTCGGTATCCTTATTTTCTTATTCATCCTACTTCAAAAGAAGCAGGGGAACGAAGAATTGCTTCAGGATTTGACAGAAGAGCGACGGCTTTTAAATAACCTAAAAAATGAAATTAAATCGGATATCGATCGTTCGAGCGAGTTGACACAAAGCCAAGTTAAAAAAATGATGAAGCTTGCTGCAGAAGTAGAAAGAGATGCCAACCTTAGCAAAGAAAATTTAGCATCTCACCTGGAAGAAGTCTTTACAGAATTCACTCAAAAGCTCGAAAGCCCAATGCTTGAGATGACCAAAAAGCATCACCTTCTTGAAAGCATGCTTAGAAAAGTAGAATTTGAGAAAAAGCGCCTGCTCAAAGCTATCCAAAAAGGTGAAAAAATATGCAAATTTTTTCACAATGACCTACCATATGATGAGCTACTTAAAGATATTGAGCTTAAGAAATACGAAGATGCGCGCAAGCTCTTAACTCAAGGTTATTCAAGTGAAAAAGTCGCCACCGAACTTGGAATGAGGGTTTCAGAGGTGGAACTTTTAGAAAGTATGGCTATCGGATCATAGCCTTTCATACTCCCTTTCTTAACTTGCTTCCAATTTACTTAAGGCACAATCGATTGTATGATACCAAGCCAATGGATCTAGTTCTTGGTCCAATTGCTATTGGCTTTACTATCCTCGCTCGGAAGACAGGAAGGAAATTGAATGAATATCCACGAGTACCAAGCGAAAGAATTGTTTCGATCTAATGGTGTTACCGTCCCTAATGGCTTTTTAGCCCGCTCTGGAACAGAGGCTGAGTTTGCTTTTCGCCGCCTGAAAGGTCCTGTGGCGGTGGTGAAGGCACAGATCCATGCTGGCGGTAGAGGCAAAGCTGGAGGGGTTAAGCTGGTCAAAACACCTGATGAGTGCCGAGTCGAAGCCGAAAAAATGATCGGTATGACCCTTGTAACCCACCAGACAGGACCTGAGGGCAAAAAAGTCAATCAAGTCTATATCGAATCAGGGAGTTCGATAGAAAAAGAGTATTACTTAGCTCTACTCTTAGATCGGGAAACCGCTTCGGTTGGAATTATGTTATCAACCGAAGGTGGAGTGGATATTGAGGAGGTTGCAGAAAAAACCCCTGAGAAATTGATTACTGTCAACGTAGACCCAACCATCGGCTTACAAGCTTTTCACTTGCGCTCACTAACAGCAGGGGTTGGCCTTCCAAAAAGTGAAGTAAAAAGCCTTTCTCAGTTGGTCAAGAAGCTTTACACCATGTTCGTAAAGTACGATTTTTCCATGCTGGAAATTAACCCTCTTGTCGTCACCTCTGACGGACAGATGATCCCTCTTGATGGCAAGATGAACTTCGATGACAACGCACTCTTTCGCCACCCTGAGATCGAGGCCATGCGAGACTTCGAAGAAGAAGACGAGCGTGAGGTTGAAGCTTCAAAATACGGGCTCAGCTATATTGGCTTAGATGGTAATATTGGATGCCTCGTCAATGGAGCAGGGCTAGCCATGGCAACCATGGATATTATCAAATACTATGGTGGTGAGCCTGCAAACTTTCTTGATGTTGGTGGTGGAGCAACTGAAGAGATGGTCACCAATGCATTTAGAATTATTCTACAAGACAAAGCTGTCAAAGGAATTTTTGTAAATATCTTTGGTGGCATCATGCGTTGTGACGTCATTGCTAAGGGAATCTTAGCTGCTTCCAAGTCTCTAGGAGTATCCGTACCCTTGGTTGTAAGGCTTGAGGGTACCAATGTCGAAGAGGGTAAGAAAATCCTTAAAGAGTCTGGACTTGATATTCTTGCGGCAGATAACATGGCTGATGGAGCAAAGAAAATAACTGATGCCCTTAAGTCTTAGGGAAAAATCCTTTTCAAGATTTCGCATGATTAATTAATTACTAAGCTTGAGGAGCTTTTATTGTGGGAATTTTAGTCGACGAAAACACAAGGGTCATCACCCAAGGTATCACAGGAAAATCAGGCTTATTTCATACAAAATTATCACACGAGTACGCTCCACGATTTGTCGGAGGAGTCACCCCTGGTAAAGGTGGGACAACAGTAGAAAGCCTACCTGTTTTTGACACGGTCAAGGAGGCGAAAGCAAAGGCTGAATGTAACGCCACCATGATTTTTGTTCCCCCACCGTTTGCAGCTGATGCTATTTTGGAAGCGATCGATGCAGAAATTGAGCTGATCGTCTGCATCACGGAGGGGATTCCTGTTCTAGATATGGCTCCTGTAAAAAAGGCCTTAGAACGCTCAAACAGCACCTTGATTGGACCTAATTGTCCAGGTGTTATCACCCCTGGACAATGCAAGATTGGGATTATGCCTGGCCATGTTCATAAGCCAGGAAAAGTAGGCATCATATCCAAATCTGGAACCCTTACCTATGAGGCAGTTGGTCAAACTACTGCAGCAGGCCTTGGGCAGTCAAGTTGTGTGGGAATCGGTGGAGACCCAATTATCGGCACCTCTTATATTGAGCTACTCCAAAAGTTTGAGGAGGACCCCCAGACTGAGGGTATCATTATGATTGGTGAAATTGGTGGTGATGCTGAGATAAAAGCTGCTCAATTCATCAAAGAAAATATCACTAAGCCAGTATGTGGTTTTATTGCTGGGCAAACTGCACCAAGTGGTAAACGTATGGGTCATGCTGGTGCAATTATCTCAGGTGGAAAAGGCACTGCTAGTGAAAAAATGGAGGCCTTGCAAGCTGCAGGAGTCGCAGTTGCAAAATCTCCTGCTGACATAGCATCCACATTGGTTGAGCATTGGGAAAAGCGTTAGTTTCTGCTAGTATGCCGAAGTTTGGCTTACAAGCTTCGGCATGATACACCCCCTCCCATGAAGCCTTGCCAATCGATTACCTTTCTCCTCATAATCAGAGTGGTTAGCAGAATTTTTCAAGCTGATAGTCATATTTTCCTTTTAATTTATACCATTTATACTCAAGCTTCTCCCTTTTAGGCTGTCAGCCACCTACTCAGTGTTCACCAGGAGCCACTAATTTTTCAATTCGATGAAAACCCTATCTATCTGCACCGAATTAGAAGCTATGCCCTTTGTTTAAAGGGCTAAGTTAACATTTCGCATTTAAGGTAGGGAAATATGAAAGATCACTGTAATCATTGGGTAAGTTACAAACTCCTGATTAAGCTTACTTTCTTAGGCTTGACTGTGCTTATCGCCTTGAATTGCAAAAAGAAAAGTGAACAAAACCCTGTTGGAATTCCTGCTGAGGATACCTTACCCAATCGACTAGAGGAACAAAGGCAAACGGCTGAAGCAAACGAGTTTCTAAGCTCCCCATTTTTCCTATTTTTTCAGACCATGGAAGAAAACTGTGTCGGTTGCCATAACGCATCAGGCCTTGCAAGCTCAGCTGACTTCACGATCCTAGAGTCAGAAGCTGACTGGGTAAACTCAGATTATGTGCAAGCAGGCTCTCCAGAGGAGTCGAGTATCTATTTTCGTTTAACCGGTTCCAGGGGGGATCTTGGACCTAAAAACATGCCAACCGGTGGCTCCTTGAGTGAGGAGCAGCTCAGTATTGTTTCTAATTGGATTAGTCATGTGAGTGCGGAATCAGCCTCTTCTCAATCGGTTGACTCTATCTTAGATGAGATCATGCAGCAGAGTGCAGGAGAGCAAACCGATGACGTTTGCACGATCGAAATGCCTCCTCAAAGAATATGGAGGATTGCCCGGCAACAATACCTCAACATCATCACGGACGTGTTTAGCCTAGATGTTTCTGATGCGATTGGTGATTTATCAGACCCAAGTGGCATTGGGATCCCAGCAGACCCAGCTGGTACCTTATCCATTAGTGCAGAACGCATGAATACTATTTTTACAGCCATCGAAGAGACCTCTGAAAGGCTTTTGTCAAACAGTGAAGTCATTGCATGCGTTGAATCCTCAGACATGGCATGTGTCATAAATTTCATTGATAAATTTGGACCCATCTTATGGAGAAGGCCCTTGACTCCAGAGGAAAACGATTCATTAAGCAACCTTTTTTCCCAGCAGCTAGGGGAGAGGAACTCGCGGCAGGAAGCTATGAAAATCCTCCTTGAGTCATTGCTTATTTCTACTGAGTTTTGGTACCGCGACGAGCTTGGCATCAGCACTACTGGGGGCCTCTTTGAGTTAGATGATTTTGAGTTAGCTGAGTTCCTCGCTTTTACCATCTGGGATAGCATTCCCGATGCCGAATTGCATACCTTAGCAAACGAGCAAAGATTAAAGGATCAAACGGTTATGCAAGGGCAAATTAGGCGTATGGCTGAAGACCCACGAGGCTTACGAGGTATCCGGCATTTTATCGACGAATGGTTAGATCTATCCCAAGTTTTAACAGTGAATAAGGATTCAGATAGTTATCCCGAGTTTGATAGCAATCTGAGAACCCACCTTTGGGATGAGTCAATGGGCTTAATATCTAGTGCCTGGAGCCAGAATCAATCTGTGTTTTCATTGTTTGCTACCGACCAATTCCTAGGTGCTTCTGAGCTTTCTGGCTATTATGAGACCACAACAGACCCTTCGGGAAATATCCAACACGCTGCCAATCAAAGGATGGGTATCTTAACAAGCGGAGCTTTCCTAGCATCCCATTCAAAAGCACAAAGCACAGGTATGCCACTCAGAGGGGCCTATTTTCTTGAAGAAATCCTATGCTCTCCCTTGCCCCCTGTTCCTGCTGATATTTCAGCAGATGCAGCTTCAGGAAGCTTTACAACCACAAGAGAATTCTTTGAAAACACCCATGCCAATAGGCCTGAGTGCTCATCCTGTCATACGATCTTAGACCCTGTGGGAGCCTCGTTCGAGCACTATGACCCTATCGGAAAATACAGAACATTAGAAAATGGTTATCCGATTAATGCAAGTGGAGATCTAAGTATAGCAGGAGAGCAGTTCGTCTTTCAAAATGCCACCGAACTTATCCAACAGGTGATTGTATCTCCAAAATTCTCCAAGTGCTTGGTAGACCGATACCTGACCTACGCGCTCGGATGGCATCTACAAGAGACAGATTGCTTAACAAGCAACAACCTTCCCTCCTCTGACCTTAAGCTCAAGGAAGTTGCAAATTTCCTTGAGCGGGTCCCTTCATTACAAACAAGATCGCAAACCACTAACAGCCAGGAACAATAATAACCTGAGTTCGACAGAATTATATCGCCAATTGCATATTCCTGTCTAAATATTGCTCAACTTCATGTGAAGTTTCTC
>JABSRF010000170.1 GCA_013215275.1 Oligoflexales bacterium
AGGGATAATTGCTAAACCTATGAGTATCGTGGAGTTAATGACCGTTAGAGTGCGTCAATAGATCGAGACCAGTGCCGGTTTTTGACTCAAACTTCTCCCAACATCTATGGAGATGAAGCTTGTACGAATGTTGATGACATCTTTGATTATAATAATATTTTGATTAATACTAAACAGTTTCTCCTTTATATCCATTTTTTTTACGATAAGAGCTTAGGGTCTAGCGCATCTCTCAAAGCATCTCCAACCACATTCAGAGGGTAAATTATAAAAAACATTGCAAATGCGACGGTTACAAGTGGCCACCAAATTCCATTGACTAACTCTCCAGGAACGTCTGCAATCATACTCCCCCAGCTAGCTCCATCCTGGATTCCAACCCCAATATAGGTCAACAGAACTTCTGACTTTATTGCACTCAGCACCACGAGTGATGCCGTAATGATAGCGAGATGAATAACATTTGGAAGCATGTGTTTTATGATGATTGTGAAGTGTCTAGCACCGTAGAGCTTACAGGCAAGCACATACTCGAGGTTCTTGTGCTTAATAAACTCTCCGCGAATCATCCGACAAAGCCCCACCCAATAGGTAGCTGCCATAGCAATACAAACTGCCAGTAAGCCTTTACCTAAAGTGTAAGAAATCGCAATGATCAACAAAATACCGGGAACGGATGCAACAACCGAATAAAACCAAATAATTAGATGATCAACTTTACCGCCAAAATACCCTGCTAATGCCCCTAATGCTAGCCCCCAAGGGATGGTGATGACACTGACGATAAATCCCATGGTAATTGCGGTTTTTACACCGGCAAGAACTTTGTATAGGGTGGACCGTCCAAAAACATCCGTACCGCACAACTTAGCAAAACTCAGACTCGGAGCTTCATAGCTTTCTCCCACTCTGAGCTGAAAGTCAGGAACCAAGTTAAGGTAGCCGGCAATTCCAATTAGTATATAGATAAATATTAATATAAAGCAAAAAACCACATGCTTTTGATTGATTAGGATTTTAAAAGCTCGTCGCCCTAAAGATTCACCCTTAATAATCTCAGAATCATCCGTTAGCATTTGAATTCCCTCATTTAGTCCAAGGTCACCCTAGGATCAAAAAATGCATAGAGTACATCGGTAATCAAATTAAAGACGGAATATAGGATTGCCATGACAATGGTCACCCCTTTTAAAATGGGAAAATCTCCCTCGTTGATAGCAGTAATGGTAACATCTCCAATACCGGGAATTCCAAAATAGCGCTCCATAACAAATGCACCAGTGATAAGAAAAGGAATAGCCACAACCGTATGGGTTAAAATTGGAATCATTGCATTTTTTAAAACATGAACAAATAGCACTCGGTTATTGCCAGCTCCCTTTGCTTTGGCAGTTCGGCAGTAGTCCGCTTTAGTTTGATCTAGAAAAATAGTGCGATAGATTCTAATATCTGGTCCCATGGACACGAGGATCATGATGAACCATGGCAAGATGAAATAGACAAGGCCACTGAAGCCCTCCTCATAACCCTGAATGGGAAACCACTCCAGTTTATAGGCTAAAAAATACTGCAATAGTATGATGTAAATTAAATATGAAATGCTCATACTGAATATGAAAATAAACCGACTGACGTGGTCTAGGTAACTATCACGCCAGT
The DNA here is from genome assembly GCA_013215275.1 of Oligoflexales bacterium. GTDB lineage: Bacteria > Bdellovibrionota_B > Oligoflexia > Oligoflexales > Bog-1112 > JABSRF01. The sequence continues at coordinate 1,660 of JABSRF010000170.1, forward strand.
ATGATATCACTAAAGATATTGCTATGTTGATCACGATACCAAGCAAAAATGGTGGCCCTGTGAGTTTTAAAGACACAAGAGCCCCCTCCCGGAAAATCTCAGAAAGAGACTCGCCAGTGGTGAAAGAGGTCCCAAAGTCAAAGGTCATAATCTGGACGAGAAAATCCCAGAACTGCAAATACAAGGGCTTGTTGAGCCCCCAAAGATTGCGTAGCTCCTCAATAGCCGCCGCAGTCGCATGCTGACCCAAGGCCACTCGTACCGGGTCTTCACCAAAATAGGTAAAGAGGAGAAAGGTCAGAAAAGCAACCCCGATAATGATGGGAATCATATAAAGGAGTCGCCTGATGATATAAGATAGCAATGCTTGTTCCTCTATTCAGCTGCATGGCTAAGTAGGCTATTTAATCACTTTTGTGAACGATTTGCTCAACATTTATGTACTTAAAAGGAAGATACATCATGATATTTCGTTTGAAATTCTTGATATTTTTTTGAATTAGGCCTGAGATCAGGGGAGTATAATCCAAAACAAATGGAATTTCTTCTTTCAAAATCGTCATCATTTTTTTCAGTCTCTCAAACTTCTCTGGGCTATCAGCCATAAATCTAATCTCTTCGTAGAGATTATTAAATTCAGCATGATTGAAAAAACTGTAGTTGGAATCTCCGATATTTCCGCCATAAAATAACTGGAAGAAGTTTTCGGCGTCCGGATAATCAGCTCCCCAAGCCCACGAGGCTAGGTCATACTCTCCTTTTACCAAGGTTTGAGTGTGGGTTGTCCATGTCTTGTAGTCTGGCTTAAGGATAATTCCAATTTTTGCCAATGAGTTGCGAATAAACTCAAAGTCTTTCTTATGCACTGACGTAGATCCTGCCATGGTCAAAGTCAGGTTTGGGTATCCCGATTTGTCATTGTAACCAGCCTCAGCCAGGAGCTTTTTTGCAGCCTCTAAATCATAATCATACCAAAGCTTACCAATGTCTTTTTCACTCCCCGCTATGGATTCAGGAACGATGGTGTAAAGTTTGTTTCCCCTACCATTGCGTAGTAATTCAATCTTATGGTTTATATCAATGGCCATCACAATTGCTTGTCTGAGCTTTTTATTTTGACTGAGCAAGGGGTTCTTCATATTGAAAAAATAGAGAAACGCCGATAAGCCAGGTTCGGTATACAGACTATATTTCTTCGCTTCTTCAGGTTTTAGCTTAAACTGTCCTTTTTCATCTTTGATGGCCATTTTTATAAAATTGTCACGGTCAAGCCCCACCCAAGCTAACTCACCTTTTTTAAATTTGAGCATCTGTGGCTGACTTTCCGGAATAAAGTGAATTTTTACGCTAGATAGCAAGGGCAACTTACGACCAGCATCAGCTAACAGTCCCTTTTCTTTATCACCCTCTTCACCAGAGTCAGGATACTTCAAAAAGTACTTGTTGTTTCTTACAAAGGTCATAGTCTGCTTATTCTTGTACTTCTCTAGTTTGAAAGGCCCTGTTCCCACCGGGTGGCGCGCAAACTCATTCTTGTAATGGTTAACTGCCTCATAAGGAACAATTGCCAGGCTACTGGCAGCAAAGGAGTACATAAACCGAGGGTTAACACGCTTAAGCTTGATTTTAAACTCATAGTCATTCACTTTTTCTAAGCCAGAAACTTTCTCGGTCAGGTGATCGACCTTTCCAGATCCTTGTGTCTTAGTTTTTTCGCGATACTCATCGAGCCCTTCAATCACCTCATCAAGTAAAAACCAGCTCCTAACATTCAAGTTAGCATCAGCAAATCGTTTAATGGTGTAGAGTACATCTATGGCCTTGAGCTCTTTTCCTTTGCCATCTGGAAAACAAGCATCATCCTGAAAGTAAACCCCTTTTTTGAGTTTAAAAGAGTAGGTTTTTCCGTCTTCTGAGACCTTAGGCATTTCTTCAAGCAAGCTAGGTATCAATTTATAAGGTCGCTTTAGGTAATGGTATTCCACTAAGGTGTCATAGAGGTTTGAGATAAATGATCCTGAGATTTGATCAAGCTGAGCGACAGGATCGAGTGTTTTGGGATCAGCGCTACGCGCATAATGGATGGAGGCTCCATCATTAGTAAGCACAGCTGAACGTGAGAGGCTTGATGTTTTTTCTTCTTCGCTTTTGCATCCCCAAATAGAGAAAAGCAGAACGAAGGCAAATGGTTTAAGGCTCATGTGTGTCTCCAATCTCTTCAGCATAATGGCATGCAACCTGGTGGCCATTAGCTCCAGTTCGTTTTAGATCACGCAATAAAGGACGGTCCTGGGCACATTCTGGTTTCTGGTGTGGGCAACGAGTCCGAAACGGGCAACCTGATGGAAGGTCTATAGGGGAAGGCAACTCTCCCTCAAGGTTTGAAGCTAATTTTTTTTTATGCCTATCAATGCTCGGAATTACTTTTAAAAGAGCCTTCGTATAGGGATGCAAAGGGTTTTTAAAGACTTGATCTGCTGGCCCTATTTCAATAATGAAGCCTAAGTACATAACAGCAATGCGGTCAGAAATGTATTTAACCACCAAGAGATCATGGGAAATAAATATGATGGTTAAGCCAAGCATCTTTTGTAGGGAAACTAGCAAATTTAAAATCTGAGATTGGATTGATACATCTAGTGCGGAGACAGGCTCATCAGCAATAATCAGATCTGGGTCTAAACAGATTGCCCGGGCTATTGCAATGCGTTGCCTTTGGCCTCCTGAAAACTCATGAGGGAAACGCTCCAAGCAAGATCGAGGCAAACCTACCATCTCAATAAGCTTTTCAGCTTTTTGTTCTCTTTCTTTTAGGCTACCAATCTTATTAATTGCTAGTGGCTCTTCGATGATACGGCGGATTGACATCCTGGGATTTAAAGAGCTATAAGGGTCTTGGAAAATCATCTGAATATGCCGACGATAAGGACGGAGCTCATGTTCGTCAAGCTGACCGAAGTTTATGTTTTTAAAAATGATTTCTCCAGAACTCGGTTCATACAGCCGAATCAAGGTACGACCAAGGGTTGTTTTTCCACAACCTGACTCACCGACCACCCCAAGGGTTTCTCCCTCGTTGATCACAAAACTCACTTCGTTCACTGCTTTTACGGAACCAACAGTCCGTTTAAAGATCCCTGCAGTAATCGGAAAGCTCTTGCTGAGGTCTTTAACTTGCAGAAGCTGGGGCATCAGAATTCCTTAAATGACAGGCTACTGAATGTTCATGATCGATTGCTTTAAACTGAGGTACCTTTTCACAGTCAACATAGGCGTGAGGACAGCGGTTTCTAAACCGGCAGCCACCAAATTGCTCTTTAATGGACGGAACCATGCCTGGGATCGTTGCAAGGGGGTTTTCTTTAGAGTCCCCAGGCTTTGGAATCGAAGCTAGGAGTGCTTGGGTATATGGGTGTTCAGGGCTTGTAAATAAGCTATCTGCATTCGCTTTTTCTACCACTTTTCCGCCGTACATAACCATCACATCATCTGCAATTTCAGCAACAACTCCAAGGTCATGAGTGATGAACAGGATTCCCATTTGCATGTCTTCTTGTAGTTCTTTGATCAGGGCAATGATTTGTGCTTGGATGGTGACGTCAAGAGCTGTGGTCGGTTCATCAGCTATGAGAATCTTTGGATTACAGGCCAAAGCCATGGCAATCAAGACTCGTTGTCGCATGCCTCCAGACAGCTGGAAGGGATATTCGCGCATGCGTTTTTCCGCTTCGGGAATCTTCACCCTTTCTAGGATTTCTTGAGTATGTTTATTGATCTCTTTGCGGCTGAGATTATGATGAATCTTAAAGACCTCACCAACTTGTTGCCCGATTGTATAGACTGGGTTCAGTGCCGTCATGGGCTCTTGAAAGATCATCGCAATATCATTACCACGGATCTTAGCCATCTCTTTGAAGGATAGGGGAACAAGGTTTCTACCCATAAAGCGAATCTGTCCGTCAGAAATCAAGCCATTTTCAGGTAGCAGGTTCATGATTGCCAGAGAAGTGACACTCTTGCCACACCCGGACTCACCCACTAGGGCTAGGGTTTTTCCAACAGCAAGCTCAAAATTTAAACCCGATACAGCATCAAACACTCCGTCATCACTGCGAAAGCTAACACGCAGGTCCTGAACATCCAAAAGCGTATTGGCTGAAGTCATAGGTCGCTCAATTCCTGAGAAACTAAGGTTGATATACCTTTAGTTTAAAGGATATGGCACTGATGACAAGGCTTGGCCAATACGGCTGAAATATTCCCAAATCATGACCACTCGAAGATCAGTACGCTAATAAAAGCTGAGTTATAAAGTAGCGAAGCCTCTAAAAAGATCGCGTAAGAACCTGTATTATTGTGTATAATCATTATTTTTAAATATATTTTCATTCGAGCCGAACTTGAAATTAAGGACAGAGCATCTTTGAATAAAGTGAGATCACCATGATCAAAGAAGAAAATTTTTCATACTATTCCCAGTTGACTAAGCGTATTAACGGTGAGATCGACTATAGCCCAATAGCAGATAGCAAAACAGCAAAAATGGGCGAAATAGACAAGCAAACAATGCTTAAGATTCTTATCCTCGTTGGGTTTGCAGCATTTGGATACCTATTTTTGTTCTAAACATATGGCCATCCGCCTCAGATTTTCACAATTCCAAGTAAAAGCAATTTAATTGGTTATGGTAAGCAATTCTAGCTGGAAGAAAATCCATAAGAGAAACAAGGAATAAGCCGCCAAGCTGGCTATTTGGATACAGCCCAGCCTGGAACTCATTTTGGTTTGTTTATTCTCGGTGGAATCTTATTTTAGATACTTAACCTTAACTTGGATTGAGTTTTTTCCATCTCTAAGATCTTCAGAAATGATGTCATAGCCAAGGTACTCACCACTTTTTGCCTTCGCATGCTCTTGAGCTGCACTGATTACTTCGTAATAAGAGCAAGTTAAAGAGCCATCGTCTTGTTCGCAATTCAAAGACGTTGTTATGGTGTCTTTAAAAAGTGAAACACTGGAGCCTAGAGATGCTGTTGCAAATAATAAACTAACTGAAAATAATACCAACTTCATATGATGTTCTCCTTTATTGATTTTTTTCATAGACGCTAAAAGCGTAAAACAGTACTGAACTTATCGTACGACTCGGAAACTATTTTGAATTAATCGCATATCATACTAGACTAACTGGTGATTTTGTTGTGATTTCATATGTTACGGTGTGTGATTGCATCCCATCTTACCAAGGCACGATTCAGTTGTCAGATTCAAGACTAGACATCAGCAATCTATATTGCACCTTAACTTTTGCAGACAAGAGAACATTTCCTTACCATTTTCTACTATCAGAAAAAGGCACGTTGCATTACTCGACCTCACAAAAGAAGAGAATCTGAATAGATCAGATCTGATTCATTACTCAACATTTCTGCATTTAGCACCATGAAATCAATCAGATCTGATCTATTTCATTGCTCATGTGAAGCTGTCATGCAAATATTAATCAGATCTGATTTATTTAGGAGGCTTTTTGAATACAACAAAGAACCTTTCAGAGGCAGTCAAGCGGATAAGAAAGCAGCACGGCCTATCCCAAAGTGAATTAGCTGATATAGCTGGTATTTCCCTACCTTCGCTGAGTCGACTTGAAAGAGGTAAAGAGACTATTCGTTTAGACCTACTAACGAAGGTGGCTGAAAGTCTAGGATATCGTTTAGAACTTGTCCCAATAAGACGAAAACCTCTGGAAGCATAGTTGATATTGATAAGCAAGCGTCAAGCTGCCGCAAAGCACTTGTAAGAGTTAATGTTGTTGATGCAGGCTACTTAGCACATCCTAAGTAAACCCTCCACTCTTCAAAAAGTGTAGAACCTGACGCATGGTCTCGTCATCGTAACGCATACGGGTGTGATTAACTGGGAGCACGATAAAGTCCTGCATCCCATTAACCTTGGTAGAACTCACGGGCACCACTCCATCATCCACACCAGGAATGGCTTCTTCATTATCAGTGTACTCTAGGTTGCCGGCGATCACTCCTAGCTGATAGTACGGAGGATTTAAACTGTCGAGAAAATCTGAACCACTTTGGCCTAAAGATAAGACCACTTCACCCGCCGAAGGAAACCACCACCGGTCTTTTATATAATCTACAATTGGAGTACCCTTTGCAGGGCTCCCGATATTAACGACCCTACCAAGATCACCAACCTCATGACGATCAAGATAAGAACGGACCAATAAGCCACCGAGGGAGTGCCCCACAAAGTGCCATTTCTTGTCATGCTTTAGGATTTCATTCACTTGTGCATCGAAATCCGCACGGATATCTATAGTGGACCCCGTTTTTAGGACCATTTGATAAGTAAAACTCCTAAATGTAACATGCTGAATTTACATAAGGAGA
>JABSRF010000171.1 GCA_013215275.1 Oligoflexales bacterium
TGCAGAAAAAATCCAGCCAAAACGTGCTAAAGCGAATATTTGGGGGATTGGCGATTACATTTCGCTACAGCGACTAACTAGTGTGAAAATTTCAGTTTTTTCCTTATGAGGTAAAACTTACTTCAATTTTATTTAAAAATAAATCTAAATTGCACCAAAGATTTGTCGATGAAGCCAAGGTCAGTCTATTAGTTAGTAAGTTTCGTTTAATGGTTAAAGTTCGGTGATAGTTTATGTCTTTGGACTACGATAAATCTAAAAGGCGCTCAGAGAACAGCGATTCCAGAGCTTTAGGTTACATAAGTGACCTTTTTGCGGCCTTGACGTTTATATTCTTATTCTTATTTGTGATTATTTTGCTCCAGAATAACACCCATAGCACCAGCGTTAGAAAACAGGAAGAAGCTCTAGACAAGAAGTATCAGGCAGAGGTTGAGCGCATTGCTAAGGAGTTTGAAGATAAAGCAAAAGTACTTCAGCAAGAAGTTCAGGTCTTTCTCGATAAGGAGGCTAGTGAGAAAGATAAGCAGCTATATGATGCTGTAACTAAAAAAATGGCAGATGTGCTTAAGAAACAGCAGGAAAATATAGCAGAGAGCGAACGAAAGATTCAGGAGCAAATGGACTTCATTAAAACAGCGAAGGCCAAAATTCAAAATGTCAACTCTTTGGAGAACCTTCTCGATAGCCTCGTTTCTACCCAGTTCGCCTACAGAGCGAGGGCCTCGACTGAAAAGGATAAAGCGATAGAAAAAGTCGAAGAGGCAAAAGAGAAAGAGATAGAAAAAATTGAACAAGAAAAAGCAAAAGAGATAGAAAAAATTGAAAAAGAAAAAGAGAGAATTATCGCTCAAGTAGAGCAAGAAAAGCAGAAAGTTGTTGAAGAGGTTAAAAAGGAGCAGCAACAAACTAAAAAACAGACAGCTGAGGAAATAGAGAAAGTCAGGGAACAACAAAAACAGCAAGTCGCCAAAATAATGAAAGAGTACGAAAATAAAGTCAATGAAATTGAAGTTCAGCATGAAAAGAGAATTTCTCAAGTTAATGCTACGATTGAGAAAAAAGACGAAGTCATTAGCCAGAGCTCTAAAGAGTTAGAACAACTTAAGCAGGAAAAGCAAAAAGTTGATGGCCAAATTAAGACACTTACAGATCAAATGTCTCAGCTAAATTCTCAGTTTGATGACCTTGAGCAGGATCATAGTCAAACCAATGTTGAGAAGGTTAAGCTTGAGCAAAACTTCAGTGACCTAGGGAAAAAAATTCAAAGATTGCAAGCTAAACTGACAAAAATAGAGCTAGAAAAGAGCGATATGGCAAAAGCTAATAGCAATCTCTCACTTGAAAACCGCGGTCTTGAAGAAGAGCTGAGTGAGTATACTAAGTATCTTGGTCAACTCAAAGATCAATTAGCTGTCATGCAGGGTAAAAACGCTGAGTTAGAGAATACTAACGAGGATTTAGAGGAACAGAAACATGGAATGGAAGCCAAGATCAAACAATTAGCTGATGATCTTGGAGGTATGAAGAATAAGCTTTCAAGTATTGATAGCAACAACAAAAATCTTAGCGATGACAACAATAAACTTAACCAAGAAAAAGGAAAGTTAGCAGGAGAGCTAGACAAGCTAGGTAAGGAAATGGGTGGGCTTCAAGATGAGATGGGTGGACTAAAAGATACCATTGCCAAACTTGTTGGTGAAAATAAGAAACTTGGAAACCAGAATGAGAATATTGGACAAGCAAAGAAGAACCTGGAGTCAGAGCTAGCTGACTTAGATAAAAAAGTAAACAAACTTAATAATGAGATTGATAAACTTGATAAACAAAACAAGGAAAAAGATGAAAAAGTCCAGACACTAGCCCAAAACAACAAAGATTTGGAACAAAAAGTTAAAGACTTGGGCGATCGAGAAAAAGCAAGGAACAAACTTTGCGATGAACTAGAGAAGGCATTCAAGAAGAACAATGTGCCTGCAGAAGTAGATGCTGAAAAAGGTGAAATCGTTATCCCATTTGAAGAAAGCTATTTCGATTATGATAGTGATAAACTGAAAGTCGCCATGAAGGAGAAATTAGATCGAGCGATACCAATTTTTTCTCAGACAATTTTCAAGCAAAAAGAGGGCAGTCGTGTTAAGTCTATGGAAATGATTGGCTATGCTTCTCCTATATATAAAGGTGAGCGCATGGAAGTTGGCAAGATAGACAAATTCAATAGAGAAGGTATGGAATACAATATGGACTTAAGCTATCGTAGAGCACGTTCGATCTTTAAGTATATTTTCAATCCTGATGAATTGCAGTTCAATCACCAAGGAAAGATGTTAAAGATGACTTATTTGTCCAGTAATAGCTATATTGTAAGTGATTTGAAGCCGCTTCCTAACAAAGACAGTATTAAGGTTCCAAACTATCTAAGTAAGGGACGTCAATATTGTAAAAAATATAACTGTGCTGACTGGCACAAGGTGACGATTAGGTTTAATATCGAATGAAAGAGGCTTTAAAATGAGCATTTTCTTATCTGAAGGTCTAGTTTGGTTAGTCTATAACTTTATGATGCCATTTATGCTTTTATGCTTTGCTATTGCTGTGAGTGCGAGGGTAATTATCTATATCACGGTCAAATGTGAGTGGAAATTTGCGGTTGAATTTGAGCATCGCGTTGAAAAGTTTATTATTGATGACAAGCGAAATGAAGTTCCTAATTTCCATGATATCACGAGAGAATTATTGAATAGAACGCATTATGAGTTTTACATCTTAAAAGCCCAAAGAAGGATGAGGCGTTTTGATTATCCTGTGACTTTCTTTGAGCGAGTTTTTGGAATTGTTAAAGCTTCTGAACAGGTAATAGAAGATACCTTAAAGCAAACACAATACCTTAAAACCCAGAATGAACCTGATTTTGATCGAGTTGCAAAGTATGTTTTTGGAACTAATCCTTATTACAATCGTTTTCTTGGAGTTATCCCAAAAACTGTGATTGATGACTTGCTTAATGTTTTGCCTGGTTTGCTAATTATCTGCGGTATCTTAGGTACTTTTGTGGGAATAGTCGGAGGCATTCCTGAACTAAGCCAGATGGATGTTACCAACGTGGACTCAACGAGCACCATGCTCAATGGTTTCCTAACCAACATGAGCTTTGCCATGACCACCTCAATCCTGGGTATGATCTTATCTCTCATCGTGACAGTATTGAATACAGCTCTATCACCTTATGGCACCTACGTGGATGTCATCGATATCTATAAAAATTCACTTAACTTCCTATGGAAAGAGTGTCATCATTCACCACCTAAGCTTGATCGCAGGGGAAATGATCGCAAGGAATTTGGACAGAGCAAGAAATCCTCGTAGTCGCTACCTTCCTCTAACTCGTTCTCATCCGAGAAAAGTATTTTCTGTCCCTTGATGAAAGAGATCCCATTCGCTAAGCGACTGAAGTCACTAATCAATAACCATCTGATCAATATGAAGATCTTTTTTGAGTCGTAAATAATCGTAGCGAATGGAGATAAAACCCTCAGCCCAGTTGTTCAATTTATGATAGAAATCAATTTCTTCCTGTTTACCGTCTAAGCGTAGCGTATTTTTTTTGAATCGTTGTATTTCCATTGCTGTAGTCGTCGTAAAGGCTACGCCAACTCCAAATAAGATTGGACTTTGTTCAGGAGTTTGGGCATAGTTGGAAAAATGATAATTCAAAACTTGGTACTGGATCGTCTTAAAACTTTCTTTGGTAGCGGTGGTAGCACCTCCGCTTGAAAGCATTGCTAGAGCTGTCGCCTCACTCATCAGAGATAGCTTCTCTGAGGTTAGGGGGGTTAGGGTCGGTCCTGTATTATTGATTTCATCTAAGTCAACCCCCCCATAAGAGTAAGGGTCCTCAGGAATCGATTTAGCTTGCATGTGATTCAGGATGTTGTTTGATGCACAGTTTCTAATCATGTTAGCTGATATGGGTAGGGATGCTGCAAGGTGATTGTAACGATGGGTCAGCCGATAGGTGAAGTAGATACTATGATTGAAAAACTCGTTGCCAACAATACTATGCAGGTTATCCCGCAAGTAAAGCACATTTAAAACCTGATTCAGTAGGCTAAGGGGAGGAGATGAAGCGTGATCTTGGTAGTCCTTTAGAATCATACGAAACTCAATTAGGGACCTGTGAAACTTGTTTCTTGCTTGCTCATATTCCTTTACCTTCTCCATAATGCTTGAATCATTGGGCCGTTTTTGAAAGGTGAACGATACTGGGTCAGAAGGCCTACTACAATAAAGTTTTTCCTCACTTAGAGCTTCAAGTGTGAGGGTATGGCTACCGGTTTTCTGGTGGGCTCTGTCCCTCCAAATACATGAGTAGGCTTGGAAATAGTAAGTTCCTGGATGTTCCACAGCCACAATATGGGGAGCATGGATCAAAAAACCTTTCTTGCACCGGATATCGTGTTCCATACAGGCTTGATAGAAGGTAATATCTGCCGCTCTGTCCTTTTGAGCTTTGATGATTGGAAAGCTTGATTGCTCATCGACTTCAAAGGTTACCACCCTCAGTTGGGGAGGGTTTAGGTTTGCAGGTTCAATGGAAGCTGCAGGAGCTAAATTCAACAGTGGCTTACAAGATTTTTGGGGAAAAATTGTCAGATCAGAAAATGACTTGAATATTCCAATATCCTTGTTAATCCTACAAGATATGCAGGCTAACAATGACCAAGCGATCAGGTGGTTTTTGTTGGCGGAAAACTGCAAAAACCAATCCTCGGATGAGTAGAGATTTACTAAATCGAGTAATCGGATGAAACTGAGAATTCCTTAAATATTCGCCTTTTTAGTCGTCGTAGCTGCGATAGTTTTTGTCAGCAAAAACACGTTCGCTCAGTAAGCTTACTTTGTAAGCATATTCATCTCCTACCTCTACACCTTCAGGGTCTTCCAACTCATGGGGAGAAAGTAGGCGTTCCTCGCCGGTGAGCTCGTTTTTGTCCCTAGCATACTTGACAATTTCCTCACCTGCACGTGTGGAGGTATACACTTTTGTAATCATTGCTCACCCTCTTCTTGAAGCCTAGCTCAGATCCTATACATCCTGTCGGTGGGAATTGAGGGTGTTTTAGAAAAAATATAAAAATAGCTAAATTTACTTTGATTTTAGTTGAGTACTAGTTTTTTCGGCCTTCGGTTTTTTTTCAAAGCAAGACACCCCAACTCGCTCCAATATAAACCCTTTGGCCGTTTTGTCCCCCATCATGCCAGTGATCACGGCAATCCACTGGCCCCATTGCTCATTTGCATCTTCCATACGTTTAAAGACCTTAGGTTTGACGGCTACGGTAACGATATGAGAGCCAACATCGAGGCAGAACACCTTATGGGTGCCAACCAGGGTCAACTTGGGGACAGAGCTTAGTTTGAAGGTTAGCTCCAACTTTGCTGGGCAAGGTGTGCAGCTAAAGTCTTTCAGAATGGGAAGGATATCTTTGCCGGATTTGGTATTTTTGGCTTTTTTCTGTTGAGTGAGCTGAAAATCGTCTCTTGCCCTTTTGGAATCCTCCCAGTAGTGAGAGCTGATAACAAACTCGAGGATATCGTTGCTTTGTTCGCATGCGGACTTTCCTAAGGCGTCAATGGTATCAGCAAATCTAATGGCCCAATCTTGTTGAATATCTTCAGGAGACTTAAGGCGGCTTGCCATGAAAGGTAAAACCCAAGGAGCATACTGGTCTTTTATATAGTCAAATGCCTTAGGGCCAACATTTATAAAGGGCTCATAACCATGTTTTTTGGCTTTTGCTCTGAGGGTGTCGATGCGTTTGCGCTCCTCAGATAGCGCATTTGTCAGCCAATTAACGTCGCCGAGTTTGTCATGCTTAAGCATGCGATTTGCTAGCTGGCTGATGGAGCTCTCTGGCAAGCCTCTGGCACCTTGGATTTTGTCCAAGACTGATATCGTTGCTGCTTTTAAACCTTCATTTTCTTCTACCATAGTTTTCCCCGTGCTCGAAAGGCTATATCTTGAAAAAAATATAGCACAAGGTCTTTAAAACGTAAGGAAAAAATGACCAGAATGAGCCTTTTTAGGAGCATGTGAGTTTTCTTGGTAAAATAGAAACTGCCACCATTCTACAAAGGGCCATCATGCTATGCTTAAAGGCTGCTATTTACTTTTTTTGATCATAATGGTCTGTCATTGCAAGAAAAAGAGCGCAAGCGAATCCAGTCCAAAGGAACAAGCTACTGAAGAAATAGATACGAAGAATGATTTGACTGGGAAAGGCGAAGATAAGAATGACACCTTAAATAAAAGCATTTTTATGCTCCTGGTAAACCTTGAAAAGGAGTTTATTTTTCAAGCAAGCATGACCTTTCAATCTCCCGCAACTGAATTCAGCAGTGTCAAATCCAGAATTGTAAGTTTCAAGAAGGACGGAAATTCCCTTCTCATGCTTGAGTCAAGCCAAGGAAACTCTGTTGAAGGCAGCACTCAGCAGGGAATACTATTAGCGAAGTTTGCCCTCGTAGAGGAAAAAGAGGATGGGATTCATTTTGATTTCAACGAGGGAATGTCACAATTATTCCTGATGGGGGATTTATTTGCTGAAGATATCCAGGGCAAAGAATTTAATGCAGGAGACAAATGGTCTTCCCTTGAGTTCAACGAGTCGTGGGTGAGCTCAGTTAACAACAACAGTGATTACAAGCAATATATCATTGTTCAAAAAGGGCAATTGAAGTCCCGAGATCTAAGTGGGCTTAACAGATTATTTCCCATTACCGTTGATTATAATCTAAGGCTTTATAAGCCCAATCCAAGCTTTCGCGCTGTTAGGTCATTGGCTAAAAACCATGTCGGTTTTTTCGAGGTCTCTCCTCAGCTTAGAGAGGGGGGAGGTGATACCATTCTTTACTCCTCCAAGTTTCATATTGATGAGTCTAAGCCAATAATTTATCAAATTTCTAGCAATACACCCAGCGAGTATATTGAAGCCATAAAGAATGGGGTGCTTTATTGGAATCGAGTTTTTGGAAAAGAGGTCCTTAAAATATCAAGTCAGAATGAAAGCTCTGATAATCATCTGATTCAATGGGTTGATTGGAAGAACGCATCCTACGCATATGCAGATATGAGCATGGACCCGAGAATTGGAGAAATTTTAAAAGCAAAAGTCTTTCTTACCAGTGCTTTCGCATTTGATGCTAAAGTCCAGGCAAGGATGTTTTTAGCAAACTTAGAAGACAGCGATCCTTTGGCGTTTGAGCTTAATTCACTCGCAGATTATGACTACAGCAAACTCAAGACTCCAGATCAATTTGATAAAGTTCAGCAAGAGATTAGTAAAAACATAGATGATCTATTTGATGAAGGAAAGCAGCTGAACATAAAAAATGCTTCTCAAAGCTTGTCAATTAGGGGGTTTTCTCCAATAAAATACTGCACAATGCATTATGGGGCAAAGCAGTTTGCACATTATCTAGCAGCAAGTGAGCATAGTCACCTAACAGAGCAGCATATCCTGCGTATCTCCCAAGGTATGATAACTGCAGTGGTCGCCCATGAAGTTGGCCATAACCTCGGTCTAAGGCATAATTTTGCTGGAAGTTTGGGCACCAGCTATGGTTCTGAGGAGTTTGCTACCGAATATGAATCTTATGTCTCAGACGATAAAATTTTTTCTAAGGTATTAACAAATACTGTGATGGATTACCCCACCTCCAAAAACTCATCTGCACTTGGTTCTTACATACGCAAGGGCGGTGGAGCTTTGAGCTACGATAAAAAAGCAATCGGTGTTTTGTATCAAGGTAATGCATTGGTGGAAGACGATAACAATTACTTTTGTACCGATACCCATTTAGAGCTTTATTCTGATTGTGATGTTTTCGACTCCGGTGATTCGGTTTTTAGCAGAACGAAGTGGGCAGAAAAAAAAGCGATTGATGGCATGCCTGTTCTGCTTGCTGAAATATTTAGTCGCTGTAGCGAAATGTAATCGCCAATCCCCCAAATATTCGCTTTAGCACGTTTTGGCTGGATTTTTTCT
>JABSRF010000172.1 GCA_013215275.1 Oligoflexales bacterium
TTGAAACCTCAAATAGCCAAATATATCAACTACCTAAATTGCTTACTAGTTAGTCAATAGTATGGGACCAGTGCCAACTCTTGTTTATCTGAGAAATTTAGATTGCCTGACAATTCTTGCTTGTCAGTTTTAGCAGCAGTGTTAAATCCACCAGTAAACTCTTGTTTATCTGAAAATTCTTGTTTATCGCTGTTTGTAATCTCTACCGATTCTTGAGTTGCTGGCTGAGAATCAAAATTTGTATCCTCATCCAAACTTTTTAAAAATTTGTCATCCAATTTGTTAACCCCTTTTTATACTTTGCTAAAGCTTGGCTCTAGGGCTTATCGGATGAATGAGAACCCTTATTTAGAATTTTTCAGCGTAAACGCTCGCTATATTTTCTAACTACTTATTTTTTTGCATAATTAATCAGTAAGGGACGTGATTACAGAGCCTTAGCGCTAATGAGCCCAACATGCCCTAAATGGTAGGTTTTCTGATTCTTCAAGGATCGGCTCCTCTTCATTTTTGATCTTGATAAAGAAATCGACGGACGCTCTTAGGTGGGACACAGTGATAGGAACCTGCCTTGCTGTTTCTTCAAGCAAGCTTAAGTCGATTGCTCTGCCTGTATTTTTCTCTCTTGATTTCACCCTTTGGAGCACACGCTCTTGGCTTGCTGTAACGTAAATTAGGCCTATTCGATAACGTGGATAATGACTTCTGATCCCTTCGATTAATGCCTTATTCCACTCTTTATCTCGCAGCGAGCCATCGACAATAATAGGGAAATGCTGGATTAGTGCTGAATTTTGAATGATTTCTGCTATGTAACCAGACTCTTTGTGAGTCCTATCTCCTGCTGTGCGTGGATTGCTCTCAATAAAATCTGACATTTCAGGGAGTTCGTATTTGATTTTATCAGGGTCAATCACAACATAGTCAGACAGGTAAAAATCGTCTCTTTGATCCAAAAACCTTAGGCTATGAGACTTTCCTGAGCCCATCACACCTGCCATAAAAATAATGGTGGGAGTCTGGCATGGTCTATCAAATCGATTCAGTAAGTATGAGTCTATAATCCGATCTTGTACTGCTTGCCGCGATGGGTGATAGAAGCGATGATAGCTATAATCTAAGGCCTCTCGTACCGAAGCATACCGACCGGTGAATTCTCGGACAGGAGAGCTGTGCAACAGCTCTGTAGTTAAAGCGTCTAAAGAAGCTAAGTTCGTATTGCCAAAAGTTTGAGAGGTATGCAAGTTTACCATTAAGCAACACACCATTAGTAATTTTCTTAGAATAATTGTGCTCATAAGTTCATTCCCTAAAGCAGTTTTTCACTTGGCCAAAAGCACTCCAAGGAAGTTTCACCTTAACACAAAAGGTGAGGTTTTCTTCACTTAGAATCCCTCTTAGCTTGCTTTTTTCTTAGCTAGGCGAACAATTTTTCCATGCTCAAAACCTAGGTCATAAGAATAAAGCGCCTCTATAGTACGCACAAACTGACAAGAAGGATGGAATCGTAAACGCTCAATTGCCTGTTCAATTAAAGGGAGAATCTTGATTATTTCCAGCCGCTCTGACCAATCAATCGATGCAAAGTAACGCTCAACACGGTAACGCACAGGCATAGTCTCAGCCAAATACCCCGACGGAGTGCGCCGCAAAACCTCATCAGTACTTATGTTCATAGCCTCCATCTGATGCCTAAGGTAGCAGTCAGCGGTTAACGCAACTGCGTCGATGAACATTTCCCTTAAACTCTCAGGTATCAAAGCACTCTTTACAGTCATAAGCCCCTCCGTCTGGCTAACACTCATATAAGCCCGATTAACACCAAGAAAGGTATACTACGTACACCTATATACCCAGTACACCTACTAGATGGCCATGTCAACGAGCTTCGCGTGGCGGAAATAAGGGACACTTAGACTGCTTGAAGATAATCTATTTAACCTTGTTAAGGATTAGGGGGTAAGGGCAATTGGTCGTTTTTTGATTGCCAGTGCCAAGCTGCATCCAAAAGTCCCATGCATGGTTCCCTTCGGATAAGCCCGATGTAGAAAAGTAAAACCCAGACTCGCGTGCAAGTTCCATTTTTTCCTCTGGCGACTCAAGGTCATCAGCAAGCCCCCAATTCATCAACTGCTCAAACTGACTAACGTCAGCAACGTACACTGGAAAAAAACCTGCATTAACCAAATCTTTGAGGATTGTAAATTGCATAATGAATGGGTTATCTTTGCCAACTTTATAAGAGAAATAGCAATATTTACTACCTTTACAGTAGGGAAGACCGAATTTTCGAAAATCTTTATTATTGTTCATTAAGCGTGAAAAAAGAAACTTATTAAACCGTGGCATTTGAATATACGTAGGTTTCTTCTTAAAACTATCTGATAATTGCCAGTTATAAATGATACCGCTTCCGTGATTTAGATAAGAGGTTGCATCCACAGGCAGGTATAAGACCATAGGAATGTGAGCAGATCTTCGGTAAAAACTTACATCTGTAGACAGCGAAAGCCTTAATTTAAGGAACAAGACTCGGACGAAAAAAGATACACTTCCGTTAATTCCCAAAGGACCGTTGATCGTATTTTCAAGCTGAGACTCAATATTGTCTGAGTCAAAAACAAGGGTAAAGAAATTCTTAATATCTGACAATATAGTTATATTGGAGTTTAGGGAGGACAGGGTCTTCGCATTCTTCTGGCTGATAAGAACCTTATCAAAGAGCAGGTAATTTTCAGGATTAAAGAAATAGGTGTATTCATTGCTGCCAAGAAAATGTTTATCCGGATTATAAAAAACCTTTTGCCTATTATCTATACTGTACTTCTTCTGAATATCCTTCTTACACACACTCAAATATGCATATTTAGTGTTGTCTACATAGTTAATCAGTCTATAAATCGCAGACTCTTTGCACGGAAAGCTACTTAAATCAGCTTGATCTCCAAATCCATCCACATCAAACACAATGCGATCATTAACACTGATGTCATTTACCATCATATTTTCTTGATCTTCAAACAATACGCCGCCACCTTGATTCAAGGGGTCAACCTGGAGAGGTAAAAAATTCCAACTCTGCGTCTTCTTACTGTAAGACAACAAACTGATCTCTTCGCGTTTTCCTTTCAGCTCCTCTAAATCGGTCTTGAAATAAAGATAAGCAGGACAAGCAAACACAACATTGGTATGCAAGCATAAGATATTACAGATACATAGAATTATGACTAGCATTTGCCAACCGACCGAATTCGGTATAAAAACATTTGAACTAAAGGGAAAGCAACACCTTAGCCTTAATAGTAAATCACTTATTTTCAGTGTGGTCTTTAAATATGAATACATCGAACCCTGCAATTTTGACATCTTCGCAAACTGATAGCTCTAAACTACTCTCGCTAAAAGATTTTAATTTTGAGATCCCACAGGAGCAAATCGCACAAACCCCATGCTCACAGCGCTCAGGATCCCGACTTCTAGTTAAGGAGCAAAATGGGTCTTTATTAAACCATTATGTCACAGATTTACCTCAAATATTACCAGCAAATTCTTTACTCATCTTTAACGACACCCAGGTGTTCCCGAGCCGACTTATAGGGCATCTAGAAACCGGGGGAAAAGTAGAGTTATTCCTATTATATAGCCCAATTCATGCAAAAGGGTCTTTGATCCCGGCAATCGGGAAGCCATTTAAGAAATTGAAGGAAGAAACTAAGATTTACTTCAAGGATGGTTTGGTTGCTTGCATAAAATCCCGAGATGCAGAAGCCGCTAGCCCTACCTTACAGATTCAATTCAACTTAGAGGCATCTGAACTCATCGACTGGACCATTCGTAATGGGTATGTGCCCCTACCCCCGTATATAAAGCGCAAGGAGGCATTGCCTGCAAAAGAATCCGAGGACTTAGTACGTTATCAAACCGTTTACGCTAAAAACCTAGGGTCCGTTGCTGCTCCCACTGCAGGGCTTCATTTCACTCCTGATCTTTTCAAAAAGCTCCATGCAGCTGATATCGAGACTGCAAATATAACCCTGCATGTTGGAGCAGGTACTTTTATGCCAATTAAGACAGAAAATATTGACGCACACGATATGCATACCGAGCTGTATTCAATGCCCTGTGACACTTGGGCAAAAATTGCGCAAGCTAAAAAAGAAGGAAGAAATATTATCCCAGTAGGGACCACGAGTTTGCGCTGCTTAGAATCATTCCATAAACAGGTTTTAGAAGGAATGCATCCAGATGAGCTAGTTGACCAATGGCACGAAACCAAATTGTTTATCCGTCCAAAAAGCGCTGATGATAGATTTCGCAGCTCATTGATCAATGGCCTGATGACCAATTTCCATCAACCTTGCTCTACACTATTTATGCTCATTTGTGCTCTGGTGGGCTATGAAGAAGCTAAAAACATGTACAGGTTTGCAGTCGAAAATACTTATCGTTTCTACAGCTATGGGGATTCCAATTTACTTTGGCTTAATAAAGTCTAAGCCTTCTTCTTCGCTGACTCTATGATCTTTATTAGCAGCTGAAAATCTTCGACCTTTTGCTTCAGATCATCGACTTTCTGACTTTTTTCACCTAACTGTGCTTCTAAAGCCTTTGTTTTTTCTTCTAAAGCTTCGACTTTATTTTTAAAACTATCCTCTAAAGCTTTTTTAGAGTCATCAAGGCTCCTCATTGCTTGATTGCAAAAATTGAGCAATGCCTCTGTTTCAATAGGACTAGAAGATTGATCATCGAGGTTTGATGTAATCTCTTTAGGAAGTCGATCAAACTCACGTAATTCCTTTTGAGGCCTCTTAATTTCATTTTTCTTGAATTTCTTATTTCCAAAGTATGGACTTCCTTGGTGCGGCCTTTTCTCCTCATGAGACGTGAAATGAGACTTGTATCGATCTTGAGGGTACCTTGGCCTAGCTTCTTTTGTTCTTTCATGGGTATGAACCGGTTTAGGTGCTTCATAGTAATCTTCTTCGTCAACATCTTCATCCCACCGTGGTTTATAGTATTCCCTTGGGGTAGGCTCTACAACCTCCTCAACAGAATGAGCACGCCTTGAAGGGGCTGGGGAGGCTTCTTCGGCAATAGGAATGTAATACTTACCTTCCTTCAAAACAGCATGTAGTTTGCCATTCTTTATCCGCCTACGAACGGTCATATCAGAGATGTTAAAACATCGAGCATACTCGACAATGGATAACCACTGATCTGCCATGCATACTCCTTATTCAAAGTAACTCTATCAAGTTAAAGTCTAGCATTTTTTTAAGATACTAAGTCGTACAAATTTTGCCTAAAAAAACTCTTCATTAGGTGGTAACGATTTTGGTATCGCAGAAAACAAATCTGGAAGCTGCTTGCTAGAATATATCCGGTGATAACGAACCAGGGATTTCACAACGTTTTTAACATAACCTCTAGTTTCTTTATAGGGAATAGACTCCACAAATTCGTCAAATGCACACCCATTGCATCGCTCAACCCATGCATTAACAGCAAAAGGACCTGCATTATAAGCAGCTGCAGCTAAAATTGGATTTTGGTTATAGTAGGCAAGAAGAAAGCTGAGATACCAACCTCCATAAACAATATTTACCTTAGGATCCCACATAGACTCTAGCTGAAATCCTTCATGACCGATTCTTTTTGCAATTTGTAATGCTGTGTAAGGCATAATTTGCATTAGTCCACGCGCACCAACGTAAGACAGTGCTTTCTCATTGTAGTAGCTTTCCATACGCATAATGCTCAGTATAAAAAATGGATCTATCCCGAGAATATCTGCTACTTTAAAAACGAGAGGTTCATAGGCTTTTGGATAGTAAGACTTCCATATTAAGTTGTAATCTTTCTGGTGCTTAGTGATTTCAAACCAATTTACAGCATTGGGGATCACTTTTAAAATAAACTTTCTTGCAGATTTTTGTTCGACATAATATGCACCCACTTGCGCACTTAAGGCACTCACAAGGGCAAGCTCTTCTAAAGATAGTTTGGATAAATTGATCGTTTTAAGGCCATCAGCTACGTCTTCAAAGAGATCTGCCCTGTACAACTCAAGCAGGCCATTAATCTTATTCTTTTGCCTGCTCTTCTTGGTAAGAAGGTCCAAGTTTTTTCCTTGATACCAAATTTCAATTTCTTTTTGCCAATTCTTCTGTTGCTCTTTTGATGGTTGCGCAGCATCTCCAATAAGCTCTGGATGCCTAAATGCTATGAAATTTCCATAGATATCGTCCGAGTGGGTCCCGAGGAGCTTCTTATATAAGCCTTGGGCAAGCTCTTTTTCATTGGAGTTTTCCAAAACCCGAGCACGCCAGTATAAGGGCCCATGTGGTTGTAAGTAGTCACGCGGTGGAACATACTTTTTCCTTGATCTCTTAAGTAATAGGGCTGCTTCCTCCCAATCATCGATTGAATAACTATTCCAAAAATGATGCCATCTTAGCAATCGGTTGTTTGTCTTAGCTGCAATATTCCCGTAAAGCTCAGAAGCCATGCCCTTGAAACCACCATAGCTAAGAGAGTCAGCTAGGTATTCGCTCAGTTTAGTTCGATTGAGGCCACGCTTTTCTCCTGCTTTAGTTAGAGAAAAGTACCTTGCCGCTTCTTTGTGCTTATAGAGCCTATTTGCTAAAATACCCAAAAGAGTCAACAGCTTAGATTTTTCATTGCCTTTAAAGTCAAAATATCGATCCCTTGATATCTGCTTACCAAGGTCAAAGGCATTTTGATATAACCTGGAATCGTAGAAAAAACCAACCCGTTCCAAATCACTCAAATAAGCTGGATTTCTCCGCTTTTTTCTCAGCTTTCTCTGACTCGAAAATACGATAAACTCCTTTAAACTATGATCAAGGCTGACATGCCTTCCCAATTTTGTGAGCAGCCTATACGAAAAAAAATACCTAGGTATATTTTTCTCTTCATTGGACTCACAAGTGTACTCTATCAACTTCCTAAAAGCTTCTCGCGAAAGGGACGAAATCGGATAAAATGCAGCTAGTCGCTCTAAATATCGGAACATAGTTTTAAAATCGCCTTGTTCTTCCAATATCTTGGCTGCTCTTAAGTAATAAGTATCCAAGGTAAAATCAAAGCGTGAGTTACCTTTGAATTTTGAGAAGTAACGTAGGAACTCTTTGTCTTGCTCCAATGTTAAAAAAGCGTCTAGTAAGAGAGATTTCACCCTATACTGCCTATCCTCACTAAAATCTCTATACTTCACAAGAGGCTTTAGAATCTTTATTGCTCTTTCGTATTCTCCAATTTTCATAAAGGCCTTTGAACGATAATAATTCACCAAGTTTACCAACTGCTTTGGTGCATCTTTTTCTGCCTTTGTAAGATAATGCAGCGTGAGCCTTATATTTCGATCCAAATTATTGGACGCTTCTTTTAAATGCTCGTAGCTTATATTTGTATCTGTTTGACTAAAACCTGCATCTTCTAAAGCCTCTTGTACTTCTACGCTTTCAAGCAGACGTTTCAGCTCAATATCGGATTGTAAACTGGCGAGCGCCATAAGTGGATCGAGGGCTAAAAAAGCAGCTAACAAATACTTTATGGTGAAATCCACCGCAACTCCTTTGGAAGGGGCTTTCAACTGCTCGTGAGTAGGAAAACCTTGTGAAGGTTAGTTAATGCTATTTCCCTTTACCACGATTAGAAAGGATTCACGGTATATTTTAGCTTAGATAAAATGGGCTTGTATGCGGGAACTTTTACCTGGTAAATTTATTCCGATTCAATAACTCTTTGCTCTGGAGCACTAGTTTTTTTATCAACAAAACTCACACTTATTTCATCTTGATCTACATCTATGGAAACATGCGTCCCTTCTCCTGCCTTTCTTTCAATTAGAAGTGATGCTACTTTGTTTTCAATCATAACCTCGATTTTTCTTTTCACAGGCCTTGCACCAAAATTGAGATTTATAGTGGACCCCTTTTTTAGGACCATTTGATAAGTAAAACTCCTAAATGTAACATGCTGAATTTACATAAGGAGAA
>JABSRF010000173.1 GCA_013215275.1 Oligoflexales bacterium
GCATCCGTTTCTACCAAAATATAGCGTTCTGATCACACATGAATAGTGGGTAGAATATTTATTTGGAGTTACCTTACCTGCCTTCCCGAAGCCACTACGTTCACCTTGATCCAACAAATCCTTAAAAGGGGTAAGGAAGTTAAAAATTCCTTCTAAAATTGTTTAGTTTGAGCCCTGAAAAATTTTCCTCCCTAGTTATTTCTCTCTTTGCCGATATAAACGAGTGGAACGGTCCCACTTGTGGAGTCATTTGTGTTTGCTGTGAACAAACAAACAAGTCAGGTTATTTTCATCATTTTTGCTCTAATTCTTGAGAGTGGAATAGCCTTAGCTAAGATTAGTAACCCGGCAAGCTATGATCGTCTAAAGCAGCAGACAACCCATCAAGTTAGAAACAAGGTCGTTCCCTTACTCGATCAGTATTGTGGAAACTCTTGCCAAATCATCGATATTGATGTGCTCATTGACGAAAAGGTTCCCGAGGTGGAAGATTTAGGCTTTGAGAGTACCGTTGAAGCGAATAAGAACCAGGAGTATTTTGTCGAGAATGTTACCCTCAATGTTCAAGTGGATCAAAGAATCACCCAGTCAAATATTGAAAAACTTCGAGCGATATTAAAAAACCATCTCAAGCACGTCGGGCTTGCCGTTCAAGTCAACCTGATCGCAGTGGATCTTCCCAGTATCAATCAGACAGCATCTATGGGCGAAGTATTGCGCCGAAAAGTGCAGCGTCAGGGGGAGTCCGCAGTTAAGAAAGTCATTCAGAAATACTGCCCAGATCAGTGTATTTTGTCTGATGTTAAGGTGCTCGGCAACTTGGTCACGCCGGATGAGGCAAAAAGGTATGACCCTGCTGAAGTTGTCAATACAGAGTCAAATCATACCTTTATGCTCCTTGAGCAGGTTAGGGTCCTTATGGCCATCGATGAAAAGATGGATGAGGTCGAAAGAGAGAATATCCTTGAGGTTTTAAGGGCCAAAACTCGGTTTGTAAGGCCAGTGGAGATTGAGTCAACGATCACAGCTTTCCCTCAATCTTTTGAGGAAAAGAAACGCCAGAAAAACCTAGAGGCAGAAGATCCCTATGGCCTAGAGAAGCTAAGAAGGATGCTGACCCTTTTCAGAGACTTAGCTGGAACCAAAGAGATCATCTCCAATACTCAATCATCAGATCGCTCAACGAGCCAATCTTCCTCTGCTTTTGATAGCCAGAATCAAAGCTCAGAAGAAGGTAATTGGTTTGTCTACGTCATGGTTCTTCTGATCGTGGCTGGACTCATCTTTTTTGTTATTGCTCGTTTCAACAAAGCTTCCCAGGATGCCAAAGTTATGATGGCAGGTATGGACCAAGGAGAAGGTGGTGGGCGAGCAGGAAGCGCTCAAGGTGGAGAGTTAGCTCAAAGGGGTGGTCAGGCAGGAGGAGCAGACTTCGGCTCCAAGGAAATGCAGGATAAGCTTAAGCTCCAAGAGCTTAAGGATGAGCTGATCAAAATATTTATGAATGCTTCGAAAGTAGCAAAAGAGACATTTTCAAGGATTTTACAAGAGGATGGCGTAGAAGAGACTGCGAAGTATGTCTACATATTTGGTAAAATCGTAATATTTGAGCTGTTATCCGACCCGAACCTACAGAAAAGCCTTTATGAACTAAGTGAGTATTACCATAAATCTAAATTCGACTTTGATATCGAGCAGGAAATAAGCTTGTTACAAGCGTTAAAAACTAAGGTTACCGCAAATGAAATTAGAGTTTTAGCGAAAAAGAATATTGATCAGTTCGACTTCTTACTTAACGATGCTCAACAGATTTTTGAACTGATGGCTGATGAAAAAGCCCAGGTACAAAGCATTATCCTGACTCAAGTCTCACCTAAAAAGAGGCGAGCTGTTTTCGACATGTTCGAAGGAAAAGCTAAAGTTGATCTCATGAATGAACTCTGTAAGGCAGATGCGATCCCTCGAGAATTTCTGTATAACGTAGCGCTAGCCCTATCGAAAAAGGTCCTTTCCAAACCTGAGTTTGACACTCAGAGCTTGCGAGCAAGTGATATTATCCTAGAACTGCTCGAAAAATCTTCGCTTGCAGAGCAAAAGGTCTTAATGAGGAGTCTTAACCAATCTAATGCAGAGGCTGCAAAAGCAATTAAGTTGAAACTGGTGACCATCGAAACCCTCCCTTACTTGAAAGACGGTCACTTGCTGGAAATGGTCTTAGGGCTCGAACGTGAAAGTTTACTCAACTTCCTCGGGGGAGCACCGGAGCATATTAAGAACTTATTACTATCCCATGCTCCCGAAGAGCTGACGGAGAGTTGGATGGAGGATCTCGCAAATATTGTGAGTGTCGAAGACGCAGCATATCGCCGTGAAGAGATCAAAATTATTGGTAAAATCAGACACCTCGCAAGCAATGGTGCCATTAGCCTCCTTGAGATCAATGAATTGATTTTCGCTAACCTGGGTGACCCCGATCCAAGCTCTGAAAGTGAAGGAGCGTCGATTCAATCAAAGAACCTGGTGGCTTAAAATTTAGTACTTTTTTCTAGGTAAGATACTCTTGCTCTTTGGCTGGTATAATTTTAAGGTTAAAGAGTTGGGCGGAGTCTGCGAAATATGGGATGGGTCATTGATAAAAGCTTCTCAGCTGGCAAATAAGTGTTTTAGGCTAGTAAGCAAGAAATCTCTTGGGATAACTCTTCTTGGCCTCACGCTTTTGCTTATTTGCACCTGGTGGTTTATTCCACCTGTTCATCAGTTCTCCAAAGGCTCTGTAAAGATTGACCGTTGGCGAAAATCCTTTGGCAAGGTTGAGGAGCTGGTTGGTCCCAGTGCAAAGGGTTGGGTTCCTCTAGAACAAGTATCACTTCATGCTGTTCATGCCATTTTGGTGAGTGAGGATGCTCGTTTTTATGAGCATTTTGGCCTTGATTACAAAGAGATATGGATCAGCTTTTTAACCAACGTGGAGCACCGGCGTTTTATTCGTGGGGCGTCTACCATCACCCAACAACTTGTAAAAATGGCGTTTTTAAGCCGTGATAAAACCTTAGTGCGGAAGCTCAGGGAGATGTTTGGTGCGGTGCTGCTAGAGATGTTATTTACCAAAGAGCAGATCCTCGAGTGGTACCTCAATCTAGTGGAATTTGGCAATGGAGTTTACGGAATCAACGAGGGTGCCTCCCATTATTTTCAAACAAACTCAGAATTATTGACCGTTTCCCAAGGGGTTCATCTAGCCCTTGTCTTACCCAGCCCAAACCGCTGGTCGAAAGGGTTACGGCGCCGTAACCTCACCGATTTTGGCTGTAAACGCTTTTCCTTGATTTTGACAAAAATGCTTTCGGCAGGATATATTACCGAAAGCCAATGGGAGCGTGCCATGGCAACAGGAAACTTTGGCTCACCTGTACGTCTGGAAAGCAGCTACTCCTTCTAGTTTTAATGACATCAAGCAAAAGGCAACTATGGTGGATATTCCTTCAGGGAATGAGCGACAAGCATCCCTAAAGTTAGGAAAATGTTGGCAGGGAACAAAACCAGTGATTATCTGGCAAGTGAGTCCATGGGGAGCAGAAAAAGGTAAATTTCCAAAAAAGCAATTCCTCATCTTGGAATGCCAACAAGCAAAACGTGGTGTCACCTTACGCTCATTGAAACCAAGTCAGATTAAGCTTGGAGGGGGCATTAGTGCTTTGCTGCGCAAGCATATTCCTGCTGGGACAGTCCGGCAGATCTTAAGGCACAAAGAAGATAAACATATTTGGGTTCCCATTTATCAAGGCGGGGTAGAAAGCCCCTTGTGGTATCTCATGTTGAGTTATGGTAAGCCCCCCGAGTTAAGCTTGATCAGCCATGAAGGCACAACCCTGTTTAGGTTTGGACAAAAAGGCACGTTTACTAAGCGCAAAGAGTGTGAGCTCACCTTGCCTCATAAGGATTCAGCAGTTGCTTATGAGAACATTCTCACCGAACTGTTAGAAGAAAATGCCCTTGATCCAAGCTTAGAAGGCGGCGAGGTAGAGAAGAAAGTAAAAACAGAAGCCGATGAGCCCATCAGTGACAATGCCTCTGACCTCCAAAGAGATGCAAAGCAGAAGCTTAGTAGAAGAATTAAAACGGTTAAAAAATCATTGGAAAAGCAGCAAAAAGCAGTGCCTTCCCAAGAAACTCTAGACCTTTTAAGCACACAAGCCAATCTTTTGCAAAGCTACGCTTATTTGGTGAAACCTGAGCAAGTTAGCTTGAAGCTCGAACCTGCACTGACCGGGCTAGATGAGGTCCTTGAGATTGAGCTTGAGCCTGAATGGACGGTTGGAAAAAATGTAGAGGAGTATTTTGTTCGCTTGAAAAAGCGAAAAAAGTCCATTGAACATGGCAGCAAGATGCTCGCAAAAATAAGTAGAGAGCTCACTGACATGGAAAAGGATTTAGAACGAATCAAGAGTCTAGATGCTTCCGATGATGATATTCTCAGCATTTTGAAAAGGTATAAGATCGAGCTTACTGCTGGAGGATCAAAGGGAGCTTCATCCGCTAAGTCGCAGGAAGCTGTTCCTTATAAAATCTTCAAAGGCCTGGATAATGCCGAGTACCTCGTGGGGAAAGGGCCTAGTGAGAATGATTTGCTCACAAAGAAAGCCAAGTCAAATGACTACTGGTTGCACCTTATTGGAGGAGGAGGCTCACATGTGGTGGTCCCTAAGCGCAGCCTTGGAAAAGATGGGCTAAGCTCTGAAATCAAACGTGAGGCGGCTATCTTAGCGGTTCACTTTTCAAAGGTAAGGCAGGATCGGTCTGGAGAAGTCTATGTGACCCAGCGGAGGCACTTACGCAAGCAAAAGGGACTTCCTGTAGGCTTATGGCTCGTTGATCAGTCGGAAACCTTTTTCATTAAATACTCAGAAAAAGACCTTAGGCTTATCCTTGACCGTTAGGCACGATCCATATTTACAGCCGAGTCAATCAAACTTGCTGCACAGATCCCACCCATAGTAACAAACGAGTACAGTTAATTTATATTGCAGTCTATAATATAGGTATGCGACGAATCCCAATCAACCTAGGACCTGTTTTTGCTCTAGCCTTCCTCTTGGCTGGTTGTGGGGGGTATTTTGATTCTCAGCAGGACTCTAAGCATTCGGAATTTCAAGGGAAAATTGATGCTGATGCTTACCAGGTCAGCTTTTTAAAGCCACTTGAAGGGCTTGACCTACCATTGGCCACAAAAGGTCAATGGATTGTTGACAAAATGGGCAAGAGGCTAAAACTTAGTTCTGTAAATTGGTACGGAGCAAGTGACGCCTACCATGTTGTGATGGGTCTGAACAAAGCCCCGATTGATTCCATCATCTCACAGATTAAGAAAATTGGATTTAACTCTGTGAGGCTTCCTTTTTCAAATGAGATGCTTCACGAAGAAGGGCCTGTGTCTTTTGAGCATCTCACGAAAAATCCTCAGCTAAGGGGGATGAGTCCTCTGGAAATATTTGATGCTGTGATTTCTGCTCTAACGAACAAAGGGCTCCTTGTGATCCTGAATAACCACACGACCATTGGCAAATGGTGCTGCAATGGGAATGATGGTAATGGGCTCTGGATGAACAAGCAGCAATCGACTTTAAAATGGATGCATGACTGGGAATTTTTGATTGAACGATACCAACAGAACCCCATGGTCATTGGAGCCGACCTAAGAAACGAAGTTCGTGACGATGACCCTTATAAAGCAAACTGGGGAAAAGGGGGGCCTTTCGATTTTCATCGGGTTAGCGAAGAGCTAGGAAATCGGCTGCTAGGAATCAACCCTGACCTATTAATCGTTATTGAAGGCTTACACTTCTCAACCAACTTCTCTTCCTTTGATTACACCCCCATTCAATTAATCTATCCCAACCGGGTGGTGTTTTCGCCGCATATTTATTCTTGGTCAACTTTACCAGGCAAGAAGAGCTTTGGAGCCTATCGAGATTACGAGAGTTTTGCAGCCACTGTAAACGTTATGCTGAAGCCTCTTTTTAAGAATGGGAAGCCCACCGCTCCAATTTGGTTTGGAGAGTGGGGGTACTCACAGGATAGTTTGAGAGCAAATGATACCTTTCCTCGATTCATTCATCGCTTTTTGGAAGAGCATGACCTGGACTGGTCCTGGTGGCCTTTAAATGTCGGGCAAAAACCAGCAAGTAATGACTATGAGTCGTGGGGCTTACTTGAGGACAATTGGCAACAGGTTAAAGAAAATGATCCGAGGATTGCAAAGATTAAGGAGCTGATCCATTAATCATGGCGCCCCATTTCATCAATAATGGATCCATCATCGCCTACCTTGACTAACTCTGGATGTGCACAGTAGGCATTAAACTTCATTTTTTTCTGAGAAAAAAAGTCGTCCCCTATGCGTTCGTCTGTTCGGTTACTAGCTGGCAGCGCATCAGTTAAGAGCTTTTTTGCTCCTCTTGCATTGATTAGATAAGCCCCGTTCCCAGCAGTGCAGCGTTTATTAAGCTTCGAAAATCGCTTGTCCCATGTTAATGCAAGCTTATCAGGCCGACAGCCAATTTTAAGCTCTGCAAAACAGTTAAGGTAGATGATGTCCCATTCAGCTGGAGCGTGAGCCAAAAGGCTATTTAGCTTGGTTTTAAAATCTTTTTCTAAGCGAGCATCATCTTCAAGCACAAGGCTTGCATTGTGATTCCCTTCTGAAACCATGTTCAGAATTTCATAATGGCTGAAGTAGTTCCCTAACTCTCCAATGCTAAGTCCATAGCGGTTGACTGCTGAGTTGAATAGGTAGGTGTAGCCTTTTTCTGGTAAGAGCTCCTGAATCCAATCTTCCTCTTGAGGCAACTTTTCATAAATACCTTTAAAGATACTCCCATCTACAGCACTAAAGCGTGTGAATGTTAGTTGAGCCTTTTCCATCTCGCTTTGCATTTTTGCAAGCCTATCTTTGGAGCGGTCAAGGTTGACAAGGTACACCTGATCTAAAGAAAGCTCAGCACCATCTGGCAATTCAGCTAGTTGAGCCTGAGAAAGTGGAGACTTATCATAGAATGCTCTATAAATCAGACCACCCATCATCATGGCTAGCAATAATAAAGCGAATGTAGCTTTGTTTTTTTTCATGCATTCTCCTAAGATTGCAACTCATTCTTAAAAGCTAAAAATCAGGACTAATCAGCTCAGATGGGCCGATCCTCAGAGGGTATAGCAGAAGGCAAAAAGAGCATCAAGAGAAACCCAGTTTTACCCATTTTTCGCATGTAAGGCTATGTTCTTAATTTTTAGGTAAAAAATAGATTTGGTTTTCTTCGAGGCCATAGAGGTTTAGCTTGAATAAACTTACTCAAACAGATTTTGGATATAGATGGTAAACACCTTTAAACGGCCTTCCCTCTTTCATGCAATAAAATTTTTGGTCTTTGTGTTTAGGTCCGTAAATGCGATCAAAATCGGATGGTTTCATAATGAACATGTAGGTCATTAAGCTTTTTGAGGGGACCACAAATATTCCAAGGTTAGTCTTTCTAACGACCATTTTTTTAAACTTGTACTGGTCTTTTGCTTTAAAGATGTAGGAACGAATTACCTTTGAGCAGAGTTTTTTCGCTGATTTACGAATTGAGGTATGACTACTTTTTTCATATTTGGAATGGTTCATCGACTGACAAGCAACACCTTGCAAGCTAATGATTATAAGCATCCATAGGGAATCGGCACCAAAAAACAACTTTCTCATTAACTAAACTATCCTTATATAGAGCAACTTTTTGGGGGTCAATTTTATGAATAAGGATAAAGAAAAAATGCACCTAAGACGCTTGGTTATAGTGGACCCCGTTTTTAGGACCATTTGATAAGTAAAACTCCTAAATGTAACATGCTGAATTTACATAAGGAGAA
>JABSRF010000174.1 GCA_013215275.1 Oligoflexales bacterium
ATTTTTTTCAAGTACAATTTTTCTTTGAATTTTGGACGGCAAGATTAATTTTGCATTTTCTTATTGAATTCAAGTCTAGCATTATGCGTGAACAACATGCTAACTATGATCCAAGAATTGCTGAGCTTGCAGTCAACCCATCTGTGGAAATCAAAAGGCAATTAAATGAAATAGAAGAGGACTTAGCTGATCCTCTGGCTGAAACAGCAGAAGAGCATTTTACCAAGCATAAGACTAAAAACTCTTTGTTTGTCTCCGTGACGGGTGATGTGGAAACAGCTAGAATTTACGGTAAGGATGATGATGGTCCTTGGGCAAATATTCTGATTGCCTTGAAGCCCAATAAAGGCGATTTTCTAAGAATTAGATCAATCGAGGATGGTGAATCAAATATTTCCAAAGATAACCTTGAGTGGTCTAAGGATCACGATGAGTCTATTGCTGTTCAAATTCGCAAGCCCGAAGGTTACTTCAAACTAAAGGGTTCGAAAATTCCAACGATGGATGACTATGTTCCACTTCGATCTAAGGAGGAAGCGGGGCGCTTGAAAACACTTTATAATGCCTACAATAGACCGTACAGAAATGGGGATGACTCATTTGAATTTGGAGGTGTCGTGACAGCCCGCAGGAATCATGGAGTCTTACATGGTATGCGCCATGGTGACGCAGCGGGACAGGCGTTTCTAGCTATTCGAAATACGGATACTAGTCTAGGTAGATGGGCGCAGCGCATTACGGAAAAGGACCCAGTCTTTCGAGAGAGGCTTGAGTTTACCTCTTCATATGCTCGTGTTGGTCGAGAGTCAGAAATGGGGGGAGGACACCCACCAAAAGAACCTAAGAGAGCCTCAGGGGATACTGAAGAGCAGTATCAAGTAAAGCTTCAAAAATACCATAGAGATCTCGATAGCTTTAAAGAACAAAGAGCAGAATATGATCAGTATCTGTCCGATAGTGCCAAAATATTCAGAGAAAATGCGATCAACGATCCACTATTTAAATATGATTTTTCCACAAAGCCTAAGAGGTCACTCACACCAGAAGAGCAAGACGATCTCATTAATTTCTATGCTCATGCTCTCTATAACCCTTCCGGCTATGTGCCAGCAGGGGGGCCTTATAAGACTACTCATGCCGAAAAGGCCCATCGCTTCATTTCTGCGGCTCATGAGCTCGAGTTGAGAAGGGAAGTGGACTATAACCGTAAGCGCATTCAAAAATCCATATCGGAATCTTTGTTTGGCAAAGAAGACTGCTGTAATACCAATCAAAAAGAGATCGTCGCATCCCTATGGCACAGGCAAGGAGAGTACCTTGATGCCCATGGAGATTGGAATATGAACTCTATCTCTCATGGAGGTGAGCATGCAAGGGGTTATACTGATACTTTCTATCGTCAAAGCCACAATCTAATCCAGGCGCGAGATAATCTAGATCAAGTGAATCTTAGGCCACTCATTCGAGTTCATCCATATACCCAAGTTCCACCTGATGCTCTTAAAAAGGTATCAACGAAAAAAGACCTTGTTGGTCCCGATGGGCCTGAGCTTGGTAGTCGTGTGCTTGTTAAGATCGGAAAGAGGTATGCTTCAGGAAAAGTTACCGAATCGGCAGACGGTGCAGCTGTTATTAGGATAAAAGACCTCAGGTATGAAGTTCCCTTTGATGCCGTATACATACCTAGAGTAGAAAATTAAAAAGTTTGACATCTCATAGTAAATTATCTAGTCTGGCGGGATTATAAGTTCACTCGTCATCTTGTTGCCTTTTGAAGCTCGTATTATTTTTCTGATCCTTCTTGGATAAAGAGCAATAATAACAGTTACAAGGCAGAACAAAATAAAAAGGTTTTTTGCTATGTCTTCGTCTTTACAGGCTTATATCTTTGCCTTGCTCCTCTCTCTTTCTTCTTTAGGCTTTGGCGCAGAATCTGAAGGACTAAAAAATCTTGAACACGCTCAGCATCTGGAACTTGCCCAGCCCAAAGGCTCAAAAAGCCTACTGAAATTTGGGGTCATCGCAGATATGCAGTTTTACGACCCTCTAAAATATGGAAATAAAGCAGTCAAGGGGAAAGCTTCAGACAGAAGAAGCAGGCACTACTTAAAGACCCCTGATCGACTTAGGGAAGCAATTGGCAAATTCAAAAAACATCACACGGCATTTGCTTTTAACCTAGGAGATCTGATTGATCGTGGGTTTGAAAGCTATGATATTCCTCTGGAAATAATGGAAGAATCAGACCTAGAGTGGCATCACGTACTAGGTAACCATGAGTATAGTGTTGAGGATGAGGAAAAACCGCTTGTACTAGGAAGGCTTGGAATGCCTGCTCCTTATTATCAATTTGTAGCTGAATCGGCTAATATGCGCTTTGTTGTTCTAAATGCTAATGAATATAGTACTCTAGCCTTTCCTAAGGACACCGAGCGTTACGAAGAGTCCAAGGCTTTGAAGAAAATGTTCAAAGCAAAGTACAAAAAAAGCGGTGCTGATGACCCTTGGTGTGTTCCAGAAGGTATCTCAGGGGCTTTAGGAGCCAGCCAGCTAGAATTTCTCAGGGGTGCATTGGAAGAGGCAGAGTTATTAAATCAACAGGTTTTGATAATGTCTCACCAGCCGGCTGACTGGATTTGGGATTACCATGCCCTTATGGATACCGTTCGACCTTTCAGAAAGAATATCATAGCTTTTATGAGTGGGCATCTTCATACAGGTGATGAAGATATCTTAGAAGGGATTCCTAGCATTAGTTTGAAAGCTATGTTTGAATCCCCAGAAAATGCCTTTACCATCGGGAAAGTGTATGCGAACCGACTAGAGCTCCATGAATACGGCAGGCAGAAATTTGAAGGTAAAAAATCCTTGACCTTGTACTTCTCACCAAACGTGTCATCAGCTACCCAGCACCCGTAGCCATCATCATCAATGCATTTGGTTCAAGTTGACGATGTTATAAGTTCCGTAGTTTAGACAAGATTTTGCAGTCTCAATAAAGCTAGGGTGGCAGGTCAGATATATAATCTGGGTCTTTCGAGCCAGCTTACTAATCACGCGAAGCGCTTTTGACGTCCGTTTATGGTCAGAGTTTGCGAGGATATCATCAAGAACAAACGGAAGGGTTTCCCCCTTGCTTGCAAGCTGCTCCATGGCAGCTAAGCGCATGGAAAGATAAAGCTGCTCCATGGTGCCGGTGGATAGTTCGCCAATAGCTAAAGGACTACCCTCAGCTCTTTCTATAAAGTACTCGTCATCTTCTTCGCTGATATCTTGGTACTTCCCCGATGTGATCTCACTCAGGTATAAGCTAGCAAGTTTTATGAATTCAGGGTGAGTTTGGGACTCAAAGCGTTCTAAAACCCTAGTGAGTATCTTTGCGCTAAGTTTTAGGGACAAATAATCCATAAGACCATCATGAAACTCGGATTCTTTGCTTGAAATTTCGCTTTGGTAAAAAGCAACATCTTCACTTCCATCTAAGTTGTCAAACTGGATTTTTTTCTTGGCTAAATTTTCATATGCCTGCTTTAATTCCCGTTCCAATTCAACGATTTCACTTTCACCACTAAGAAGCTCTTGCTCCACTTGCTGTAAATCTATCTTATTTGACTTCAAGTCTAGGAGCAATTGCTCACAATGACCAAGTTTCTTAATTTTTTCCTCTATTAGTTTTTGATTTTTTCGACTAGCTTGCAAGGCTTCCACGTGTGCTTGTGCTAGCTGATAAGCTTTGCCGGCATCGATAAAACTATCATGGGATTTACACTCAGTCTTGGCAAGAAGGTTTGTCATTTGCTGCTTGAGCAAGTTCAACTCAGATTCTTGCTGGTGTATGCTTTCAAGTTTGTGCTTTAATTTGAGCATCAGCGATTGCTGTCTTTTATGATTGTCTGAATGCTTTGAAAATAATTCAAACACATGATCTAAGCTAATTTGAATGGCATTTTCCTGAAGATCAATTCCATAGTCTCTACACACTTGTTTCAAGACTTTGGTAAAGGCATCAAGCTCGGTTCTAAACTTAGCAATTTTAATCTGGTGATTGCGGTAAGTTTCTAAGTGGATTAAAGAATCGTCTAAAGCCTCGCTAAAGAGCCTCCAATCTTCAGGATAGACGATCGCTTTTTCTGGAAATACCTTGGTAAATAGGTGGTTCCATTCATCAAGTAGCTGCTGCACTTCCTTTTGTAAGAAACTTCTTTCCAGGGATTGTTTTTCGGTAAGAGTAGATTTTTCCAAGATCTCTTGGTCTAGCTTTTCTAACAGTGCCTGCTTTCGATTTTGTTCGGCCAGAAATATTCTGAATGCCTCTTTAATAGAGCTTGCGTCAGTGCCTCTTGCAAGGTATTGCTTCACATTCGCTATCCAATGATCGACTCTGGCCGAAACCCGATTTTTTTGCTCTAACAAGGCTTGATACTTTGCGTACTCCACTCTTAGCTTGCTTAGGGATTGTCTCCAATCAAGCATTAGCTTAGGTTTCAACGGGGTAAGCGGAAGGGATGACCAAAGCATCTGCCATTCAGCTAGAAGTTTTGATTCCTCTACCTCAAGAGACTCAAGGGCCGATTCTTTGTCAGAACACAAGCCATCCAGCTCTTGCCTCTCCTTTTCAAGAGACACCAATTCATGGTGCTCGATGATTTTATCCGTGAGAAAATCAATCTTTCGCGTAACTTCTTCAAAATCATGCTCTAGTTTATCCTGCGTGCCTGAAAATAAATCCTGCACTTCTGGTTTGCGTGCTTTTCCTTGCTCTAAGCCGGTAATTTTCTCTTTGAGTGATTGCCACCCATGATCCCTCTGCTTTCTCAGGTCAGAGAGGCTAAGGTCTGAAACCCCTGCTTCTTCACGCACCCTTTTGAGTGCTCTTTTGATTTTGCTGATTTTCTCCTGGTTTTCATTAAGCTCTGTTTGCAGGGCTTGCTTTTTTTCTAGTAAAGAAGTGTGCTGGCTTGCAAAATCTTCAATTTGGCTCGATTCTGGGTACTTCTGACCAACTAGCCGATCGATGGATTCGAACTCGGTTCCCTCATAGGCTAAATCTTTGTACAGCGCTTCAACAAGCCGGTAGCTTTCCCCGCAAAGAGTACTCAATTCTTCTAGCTTAGGAAGTAGAACCAGCACTTGGTTAATGAAAAACTCTTCTCTCTCCTGCAGTTCAGCTTTGGGTATGAGTGCCGCCTGATAAGCTAAACGCTGCCTTTCTATTCCTTGCTCCTCTTGCTGCAATTTTAGCAAAGAGTTTTCGATGTCTAAGGTTTTCTCACTCAGCTTATGGTAACTCTCTCCAAGAGAGTCAAGCTTTGCTCTGTTAAGTGAAGAAATCTGAAGTTGCTCTAGATCATTGAGCTGCCAATCTTCACCTAAATTAGCTAAGCATTTTTTCAATTTGAGGTCTAATTCTTCAGACTTTGTTAAAGCCTCAGGCAGTTTTTGAAGCAGTCTTTTGGCTTCTTTGGAGTTGACCTCAAGGAACTTTACTTGATCTGCTTGGTCCACTATGGCTTCATCGCAAACTAGTTCATTAATTTGTACTTCAAGCTCAACAGTTTCAGTTTTGAGCTGGATTAGCAAGACTTGCTTGCTTTCAAGGTTTTTTAGATGCTCTTGCATGAGGGCTAAGCCAGCTAGAGGGAAATGGTCTGGAGGCTTTATAGTTTCAATTTCTAGCTGTGCAATGGCAATTCTGTGGTTCTCCTCGATCCACTCATTGCTAAACCTGAGTAGGTCTAGCCTATGTCTTTTATTTTGAATACGGGAATTAACCGATTGGCATTTTTTTTCTGCGGCTTCATACTCTGAGCGTTTATCATAATATACAGAGGATTTGAGCTCTTTCGTGGAAACTTTGTCTTTTAAATCACCAATGCTCTCTTTTATCCTCTTGAGCTTTTTTTTCCCTCTCACTGTGTTAAAGTACTCTTCAGCCTGGGTATTTAGATTTTTGATCACAGCTTTTGGGTTTTGGCCACCTATTAAGAATTGACTTAGAAAGTCTTTAAAATCTTTTTCTTTTAAAAACTTGCTAGTATTGTGAATATCTCCGATGGTGCAAGCAAAAAGATTTTTATAGACTTGGTCCCCAATGGTTTTAATCAGGGAATCAAAAAACTCTTCTGCATGGCTTTGCTGGCTCGGGTCTATTGCTGTTATGCTTGGCCTTGCTTTTGTTTTCCGTTTAAAGCTCTCTAACTTAAAGGGGAGCCCACTATCTAAGGTCCCTTCCCCGTAGCCACCCTTTTGGTTGCCGGATAGGTAGTACTGATAAGTATTCTCTCTAGGCATTCCTAGCATCAAATGCTTGAAAAAATGGGTTAAGGTAGACTTACCCGCTTCGTTTTCACCATAAATGATCGTGAAGTTGCTGCCACCTAGTGGGAGTGAGTAATTGCGAAAGTGCCCAAAATTTTTGATATGAACCTGTTCAATCTTCAAAGAAGCCTCCTTCGCTTAATTGCCCCAGTAGGTAGGCTCTCGATTTTTCGACTATCTGAGAAATATTTTTCCCCTGATCCCACTGGGATTTGTGCACCAGGTCCCCGGTTGCCTTTGCCACTTCTTTGGCCCAAGATTCTAAGATTTCTCGATGCTCGCCAGAACCGAGAAGATGCTCGAAATCCTCGATTATTTCTGAAAATAGGGGGTTTTCCCTGAGCTCGTCCAAATCTTGAGCTGCTTGCAGGCCGTTCTTTATCTTTTCGAGCCAAATATTCTGATACTGGGAACATAAGTCCCTGATCTGCAGTTCTGTTTTGGGCCAATTACTAAGTAACTCCTTGCATAAGCTTGCCTTCCCATAGAGATGGACGCGCAAAGCTGTTGTTTGCTTGCTATCTGCATTAATGAGTGCTTCAAGTTTTTTTTCTAAGCTGAGCAATAAATCTTCCATGCAGCTATGTGAAGCAGTCACTTCCAGTTTGAGCTCATGCCACCTAAGGGTGTCGGTGCTTAAAAACTCAGGTTTCCTAGCAAGTCCATCCTGCTTCGCAGATACCAAGTAGCAACCTTTTGGCCCTGACTCACGAATATGACGGCCTTGTATATTGCCTGGGTATACAATCCAGGGCTCCCCAGGTTTTGCGGGCTCATAGATGATTGCCTTATGAATATGTCCAAGAGCCCAGTATTGGTATTCTTTTGAGACTAAGTCATCACGTTTGCATGGAGCATAGGGGTCATGATGGGAAGAACCCTCAAAGTTGCAATGAAGCAGTCCAATGTTAAATGCCCCTGCGACTGGACTTGGAAAACCTAGGGCTAGGTTTTCTTTCACTGCTGGCCGGGAGTAACTCTGACCATGCACTGCCACTGCGATCCCACTGGTGGTTTGAAAAGTCTTAGTAGACGGAGCTTCGCATGGAAATAAATGAACATTCTTTGGCCAAGGTATTAGCCGGGCCAGGCCATTTGCATAATCGTGATTGCCATGGACGATTAGGATTGGAGTTTCACCCAACCTACGGGCTTGGGAGCATATCCATAGGATTGTGTTAAAATCCCGACAGTTACCATCGAATAAGTCACCCGATATGAGCAAAAAGTCAACGTTTTCGTCTAGGCAATGCTGGATGATCTTTTCGAATGCATGCCTGGTCGCTGACTTAATCTTGTCAACCGGCGCATCTGTGTATGTAGACAGTTTCCTCAAGGGACTATCGATGTGTAAATCTGCACAATGTATAAATTTCAATGACTTACCTGAAAAGTGGGTGGCAATATTCATCAGTAGCTTGCTTGATGATATGCAATTGCCCGGTTAAATCAATAGGATTGCTTCTTTTTTGACGCAGCTGTCACAGTTCGGCACTGGTCTCGATCTATTGACGCACTCTAACGGTCATTAACTCCACGATACTCATAGGTTTAGCAATTATCCCT
>JABSRF010000175.1 GCA_013215275.1 Oligoflexales bacterium
TTTCGAGTTTGAAAGGGAAGCAGTTAAGGAGAGTTCCATTTTTAATTATGGTTTTATTATCTCGATCACCTATGATATGATTATTGATATGAGCCGGAGAGACAAGCTCAATAAGCCATTGTCCTTCTTTCCCAAAGCCTACGTTTGTCAGGCCAGCACCGTGGGCTCCCACTATAATATCAGCATTAGCGAAAACATTTATCTGATCCTTTAAAGTCATATCCGCTAGGGAAACATATTCAAACCCATAGGTATCCCGGCAATATAAATAAAGCTCACTCTCGTTGATAATATGCCTGCTCCCTGTATCACGCCTTCCAACAAAAACCTTTTTAGGCCAAGATCTAGAATGGTCATTCGAAAGGAAATTCTTTCTCAGAAAGCTGAGGTGCTGTTTGCTGAAAGCTGTCCCGGTATACTGCTGCAATGTCGAAATCATTCTTGGAGCTTTAGTAGGGCAAAAAACTAATCGGTTTTTTGAAACACCCAGTTTTTCTAATGTATACTTAGCGTACTCCGGCAAAACGCCATTAAAGGATGGGCCTAAATAGAAATCAGCTTCCCGCAATAACTCTGGGTTTTCAGCTTCAACCGCGCTAATATTTATTAGTGATGGAAAATGCATCCAATGAAAATAGTAAATATTATTATTGCTGCTCAGACTGATTACTGGCTTATCAGTCATTGGAATATGACTTGGCACAGGGCTATTTTTATTTGAATATGTATCGATCGCCCATCTATTATTACGTGAGCCTATAAAAGCTAAATTTTTGAAGTCGTAACAGGACCGCTCATCATTTTTGTTCGAAGTTCGTTCATAAAAGAAATAATCCTTATAGAACAAGTAACCATTCGCAAAGTAAAAATCCTCGGTATTTTGTGTATCAATGAGATAGTTTTTGAACTCTGTCTTATTTTTTCTATAAAATTTTTCTAATTTATCTTCTTCTAAAGAAAGGGAATCACAATCATGCTCAAAGGTTTCTTTTCTAAGAGTTACGCTTGTATCTGGCTTGGTAGTAAGCTTTGCCCCCAAATCATCGGATGCGAGCATAACTCCGCGTGGGTATTTTTTCCAAAACACCATCTTTTTCTTGATCTCGCTACCTCGATTGCGAATCCGGATATTTCTCACTATGGATCTTGTGTATTTTTGAGTTAACCTTATACTCTCCAACATCAGCTACCCCTGACCAAATCTAGTTAAGGAGATTTGTATAGATTTTTTGCAGCCTTT
The DNA here is from genome assembly GCA_013215275.1 of Oligoflexales bacterium. GTDB lineage: Bacteria > Bdellovibrionota_B > Oligoflexia > Oligoflexales > Bog-1112 > JABSRF01. Next base: position 1,241 of record JABSRF010000175.1, read on the forward strand.
GCTTATAGCTGCCCCAAGATATTTTTTTTACGTCGTTGGCAGCATTTTCACCCATTTCCTTCATTTTTTCAGGATTTTCGAACAAGTACTGGAGTTTTTCGGCTATTGCATCCGAATCCTTTATGGGAACCTGAAATCCATTAATATAGTCATTTATGAATTCACCATAACCACAATTAGGCGTCACAATGCACGGAAGTCCACATGACATTGCCTCCGAAATAGCTCTGGACATTCCTTCAGCTAATGATGGCAGAACAAACACATCTAATTCTTTATAATGGTTAGGAAGTTCAAGGTGGTTTACAACTTTTATTTCGTCTATTAAATCACGGTATTTCGATATCACGGGATATGTATCAACATCATAACTACCAAAAAGGGTCAGCTTAAAGGGGATTCCTTCTCTCTTAATTTTACTTATTGCTTCCAAAAGGTACCTAATACCTTTTCTTATACTTAATGCTCCAGCCATTCCAATTCTAAGTTTTTCTGTTTCGTATTTTATTTTTGGTGTGAATATACCTATATCAACACCATAAGGATTGATCTCAATTTTATTGATTGGGAAACCATTTTCAATGAACGTTTGTGCGACAAAATCTGAGGGAATCAGAACCTTGTCTGCCTGGTATAGCTCATCTATACTGCGGCTAACACTTTCAATACTATTTGCTTTGTGACCGTACTCAAGTCTTTCTTGCGTGAGAATCTCTTGGAGATAAGTGGGGTGGGCAATTCCCCAATCTATTATCTTGAATGCATCCACTCTTTTGCAGTTTTTCCAGGTGTGTTCCTGAAATGCTGAATAAGCGTGGACAACTTTAGTCTCTTCGGTAATGTTCGATGCAACTATTTCATCGAAGCATTTTTTAGAGTATGTCCGAAAATCAGACGAAATTTTCTTTAAGTAGCTTGATTTAATCGTCCTACTGAGTTTGTTGAGGCCTCTGGGGACTAAATCATAACGAAAGCTAAGGTCTAATATTTTGCTTTTAGGTAATTCAACATTTCCAGGAAAATTAGTGATAAAACTCTGTAGTTTATCTATCTTATTTGATGCTTCGGCTCCATATCGACCATGAAAGCCACCATATTGCGAAACGATTATCATCCAGTGCCCATCTCTGTTACCGTTAATACTTCTCTTTGAACTCTATAACTGCTTGTGAAAGCCCCTCCTCAAGGCTCATTCTCGCCTGGAAGCCCATCTTTTCAAGAACTTTGCAGTCTAATAACTTTTTCATAGTTCCATCTGGTTTTGAGGTATCAAAAATTATTTTTCCACGGTATCCGACAATTTTAGCTATGAGTGCAGCCAGTTCTTCTATGGAAACTTCCTGTCCAGAACCAATATTTATATGACTCCAATCAGATTTAAAGAAATCCTTCGGCAGACTTTCAGCCAGATCCACTATTGCCCTCGCGCAATCACTGGAATGCATAAACTCTCTCTTGGGCCTGCCTGACCCCCACACTTTGACCGTCGGTTCATGGATTTTCTTAGCTTCGACAAATCTCCTAATCAATGCTGGGATTACGTGAGAGTGACTTGGATGATAGTTGTCACCTGGCCCATATAGGTTAGTTGGCATGACTGAGAAATAATCTCTTTTATGCTGCCGCCGAAGACTGTCAATAAGTTCCATTCCAGCTATTTTTGCTATTGCATAGGGGCGATTAGTAAATTCAAGTGGCGAAGTCATGAGACTACTCTCTGGAATGGGTTGACCAGCATCTCTTGGGTAAATACAACTGCTTCCGAGAAAAACTAGTCTCTTAACATCAAAGAGGTGTGCTTGCCAAATAACATTATTTTGTATTTGGAGATTTTGATATATGAAATCCGCACGCAACTCATTATTTGCAAGGATCCCGCCTACTTTCGCAGCTGCCAAAATCACACAGCTAGGCCTCTGGCTAGCAAAAAAATCTTTCACTGCATGAGGGTCCATTAAATCTAGCTCGGAACGGGGAGCGCATATGATATTTGTATATCCTCTTTTCTTTAACTCGCCCACAATGGCTTTTCCAACTAGTCCATTGTGACCAGCTACAAAAAAACCTTCTTTCCCACTAATTAGCATTTTCTAACCCCAATAGGTATTGCTTAATGTAATATTGCGATCACGTCCAAAGGCACTGAATTTGCCAAAATTATCCTATAACTTTCCCAGTTTGAATATAAAACTAAAAAAATGCTTAATATACCCAAGTCTATTAAAACTAGGGAGGTGCCGTATTGATCGTTGATTCTACATTTTAACTTTATATTTGATTATTTCTCAACTGTTAAATTAGGCTTGTTTCAAACCAGAATACCTTAGAAGCATAAGCTAAGTATCCTAAGCACTATCTTCGAAATTAATTTCTATCGGGGAGACAGCTACTATGTATTTGGGGCCATAGAGATAATGAGTTTGGACCAAATGAAATTAAAAACACTACAGTGCTGGCTATGCTTCATTATGTCCCTCCAATTAAGAATTGAATTATGTTCTTGATTAGAACTAGGCTAAGCGTAAGAATGAGGTATTCCTTCTCAACAACTACATTTAAACAACTGGCGGAGTCCTTACATGAATATTCTGATAACCGGTGGGGCAGGGTTTATCGGCGTAAATCTGGCCCATGACTATTTGCAAAATGGACATAGCGTTACTGTATTTGACAATTTGTCGCGGTTAGGTTCATCTATTAATTTGGAGCATCTAAGGTCGGAAAGCCCTAATTTTCGTTTCCATCATGGTGACATAAGGTCACGCGATGAAGTTGCTTCATGTTTTAAGAAGAATGCTCATTTCGATATTGTTTATCATCTTGCCAGCCAGGTAGCCGTTACTAATTCCGTTGCTGAACCGAGAAACGACTTTGAAGTTAACGCACTAGGTTCCCTAAATATTTTAGAAGCCGTTAAAGAGTTTTGTCCCGAGGCCATATTGCTGTACTCCTCAACAAATAAAGTTTATGGAAAAATGGATGATCTGGCTGTAAAGGAACAAAATGGCAGATATGAATACTCAGAATTGAACGGAGTTCCAGAAAGTCGTCCATTAGATTTTCACTCCCCTTATGGCTGCTCAAAAGGGTGTGCTGACCAATACTTTATCGACTATTCCCGTATTTATGGTCTTAAAACCGTTGTTATGCGTCAATCATGTATTTATGGTTACAATCAATTTGGTGTTGAAGATCAGGGATGGGTAGCTTGGTTCACTATCGCCACGTACTTTGAAAAAAAGGTCCACATATATGGCGACGGAAAGCAAGTAAGGGATGTATTATTTATCGACGACTTAATCGAAGCTTACAAACTTGCAGCGGACTGCATCGATACTACAAATGGAAATGCATACAATATCGGGGGGGGTACATTTAACTTATCTCTACTGGAGTTAATCAAATACCTGGAGGACTGTTTCAATAGGCCAATTCCCCGTGTATTCGAGGAGTGGAGACCAGGCGATCAAAAAGTTTTTATTTCTGATATTACAAAAGCTGCCAGTGATTTCAACTGGCGTCCCAAAATAGATGCTGCCAGCGGAATCAAAAAATTAGTAAAGTTCGTATCTGAAAACAGTCAAAGCTTTAAAGCAGTAGGCATCATATGAAAAAAAAACTCTTGATTTCCACACTATCACCAACGAACTACGGTGGGATATTATCAATGATGACTTCAGCCTACCAAATATCAAGCCAAAGTTATGATACGACTATAGCATACCGAACAGACACTAGATTGGCCAAAAATAGATTTATAAACTGGCTTAAAAGGCTGTTTTTATCTACATATGAGCACAGGGTTTTTCGCGGGATGAGGTGTGTCGGTGTTGTTAGTGGGCTTGGCATCCATCACTCACTATCGTATGTAGATACAAATAAAAATTGGTCAAACTTACTTGACAACTATGAATCATACTTCTGTGTAGGTGGATCCGCACACTCGGCCTTACCATTGCTCAAAAATAATAAAAGCTATTCAATTTGGATAGCTACCCCGTACTTGGACGATAGGATCGACCGAAAAGGTCGTTTAAAAGGCCTCAGGAAAATCATTGAGATATTATTTTCTTATCTAGCAATCAATCAGGAGAAAAGGGTACTAAGAAATGCACGTAAGATACTGGCACTCAGCAGATATACGAAGCAAAAGATTCACACCTATTACTCAATCCCTCTAGACCGAATTGAAGTCGTTCCATTCCCGATCAATATCGATGTTTTCAGGCCCAACTTTGCAAAGAGAGACAATAATTCCAAGAGGCTAATATTCACTGGTCGCATAAATGATCCTAGAAAAAACACACCAATGCTTCTGAAATCTTTTAGCAGTATTCTGAAAAGCCTGCCCAATACATATTTAACAATTATAGGTGAATTACCCAGCGCCAGAATAAAGAAACTAGCCTCAGACCTAAATATCACAAGAAATATTGAATTTATCGACAGATTAGATCGCGAGGAATTAGTTAACTACTATCAGTCTTCCCACTTATTCCTGCTACCATCAAATCAGGAGGGATTATGCATATCTGCACTTGAAGCACTTGCTTGTGGCCTGCCAGTAATAAGCACAAAGTGCGGCGGCCCTGAGGAATTTGTGACAAAAAAAAATGGAAAGCTAGTTGAAATCAATAATGATTCCCAGTTCGCCAAATCAGTGATTGAAATAGTATCAAATGATAAACTTTTAACAGATATGTCACTGGAATCACGTAGTCTAGCCGAACAAAAATACTCAGTTGAGAAGATTTCTAAGAAGTTTCTAAAATACATTTAAGCGACGCCCTTCTTTTGCAGAGCATACAATTATGAATATCATTGACTAACAATTTGACCCAAGCTAGAGTTATAGCTAAAGTCAAATTGGCCAACAGAAGCTAGCACAAATACACTTTAGCTGTATGTTTGAGTTTTAAATGCTAAACGAATTATCTAAACAAGAAAATCTATTTCATCAGCAAGGTTTCTTAATTATACCGAATGCGTTAAATTGTGATGAAATTAACGAAATTAATAACCTAGTGCTCCACTCCGAATTAGGGAAACAGGCTTCTCAAGGCTGCTACATTAGGTATAGCAACCTAGTATTCCTTATTCCGAAGCTCTCATATTTACTTGGACATCATAAAACTCTTCCAATTGTCAAAAAGCTTATGGGTAGCGACCCAATTCTTCAGTCTTCAGAATTTATACAAAGACCGAACACTGGCGATGACAATGTTATGTGGCATGATGATGGACCTGATTGCCCCAGCTACCGCTCTTTGGACATTAGCAACCCTCCCCTAATGCAGTTAAAGTTAGGTTTTTATCTCACAGATTTTAACAACAAATGCGAGGGCAATCTAACTGTCATTCCTGAATCGCACAAGTGGTCTCACTCACCGAAACTCCCATCTATGGGAAAATATAATAGTGACGAAATAAACAAAACACACACAAATGATTCAGTCGAAGTACTTCTAAAAGCAGGCGATGTTCTTTTATTTCACAATGCTTTATGGCACAAAGTTGTTGCGAATAAAGGACAGGAACCTAAAAGGATGATTTACTTAGCTTTCTGCCATAGATGGATGAAACCCTATTTATTTTACGATTATTCAATGGTAAAAAGGAAAATACCAAGTCCGTATCAACATTTTTTTACCAATTATAAGCACCCTAATTTAGACTATGAATATACAGATAAAATATTTAGATCTAAGCTGACACCTGACTTTGGAAATAGCCGGCACATTTATAAAAAGATTTTAAAAAAATTTCAAACTATATTTGGTTAGGACAAACATGACAGACTTCGATTCAGTCAACGAAGGATACCTCCATGAAATGGCTAACTCAGGTTACGTTCCTGAAGTAGAGGGGTCATACCAACAACTCTTTTTTCCGAAGGTGTTTAAAGAGCTAGAAATAGATAAGAATGGATCATTTTTAGATCTAGGAACTGCGCAAGGGCACGTTCCGATAACTATGCACAAGTATGGATATAAAAACTGGAGTGTGATCGATTGTACAGACATATATTTCGGTCGATTTACAAATATGTACGGTTTTTCTTGTAATAAGGTCGATCTGCTACATGAGAATTTTCCATTCCCTGACCAATCATTTGATTTAATTACTATGTGTGAGCTAATTGAACATCTAAGCGATCCCTTTCTAGCGCTCAAGGAGTCATTGCGATGCCTAAAAAATAATGGAACCCTGATAATCACGACACCAGATTATAAAAAAGTTGGGGCCTATTTCTACGAGGACCCCACTCATATTCGTCCATTCATAAGCGAAGGACTTCAGCGGACCTTAAAAATTGCAGGATTCATGAAGCCTGAAGTCCGTAACTGGGGAATAGGCACTCAAAATAAATTTGATTTAGTCTATAAAGTAAAAAATAAGATTTACAATAGGTTCCCAGGTCTATTTAACGACTTCCACTATACGGGCACGCACTTAATAGCTTTTGCCAAAAAAATCTAACTTTCTACATTAGGGTAAAATATGGGAACCCTAGAATCCAAAAACGATCTATCTCTTGTCAATTTCGGCATAAGGTAACTCCAAATAAATATTCTACCCACTATTCATGTGTGATCAGAACGCTATATTTTGGTAGAAACGGATG
>JABSRF010000176.1 GCA_013215275.1 Oligoflexales bacterium
ATTATAGCATTCAATAACAAGTTTTAGTTTTACTTATACAAAGCTATTTTTGGTCTGGACAGTGGGGTCCACTTCACTCCCAGCAAGGGGAATACATCTTTATGTTGGAAGACCTACAAGGAAGCGGGTGAACTTACGAATGTAGCTATTTGCTACGACAGAATCGCCGCTGGTTTCACGTCTTGGAGCCAAGGAATTGCAGAAGCATTGGTTGATATATCAAGAAAAACTATACATTTCGAAACACCAATAATAAATTTTTTCTCACATATTTATTTCTGCCTAGGTAGGGAAAGCAGTGAGCCCATTTCACATTCGGATTCGGAAAAACTAGAAGAGCTAGATAAGAAATGTATTTTAGCTCTTAAAGAATATTTTCATCAACAAGATCATGATAATTTTAGCGTAAATTTCGATCCATGCTTAATTTCGTTATATCTTGAAAAAATTAAGCTTAGTTATCGAGAGATATCCGATGATGTGGCCAATCTAAAAATTGATGATTACTGCATCTTACATGACGTTTTCGATGTCCTTCGTTTTTTTTCAGCCTTAGCATGGATAAAGTTTGATTCGAGGAAATTATTCAACGGAAGCGGAAATGGCGTAGGGTCAAGCATACTCATATTCAAGATGGATGACCTTATTGATTTAATTTGCAGCCATTCCCCCCAATATTCGTTAGTTAAAACACGTCATCTGGTGGAGAAGTTGACCTTTAATCCTAATGATTTCAAGAGTGATTGTAGAATTCAACCCTTAATAGATATCGGAAATAGCAATATCTTGATGATACCGCAAGCACTGATTCATAATGATTTTGCAAGAAACGCTTTATCAAATCTACAGAGATTGAATCCATCATCGTATAATAAATTTTCATCTCAAAAGGAAGCTAGACAGGTCAAGAAAATGTTTGAAAAAATAAGTTCATGTAACAACATTTATTGTATGACTAGGATAAACCTCCCTAACAAACTTCCAGATATTGACCTTCTTCTTCTTGATGAAAAAAATTCATGTATTTGTTTTTTCGAGATCAAATCCCTTCTTGAACCAATTAGCATAAGTCAAATAAAAAGTAAGCAAGAAGAAATAGATAAAGGGCAAAGTCAACTAAAAGATATCAAGCATTATATTGATAATAACTGGAGTACCTTTGCAAAGAAATACAACATTCCGTCGATAGAAATCGGCCGGAATTATGAAAAAAGATTCGCTATTATTTCTGATAATTTCGTGGGAAATGCGAATATTTCCCAACCTTTTCCTGTGATAACTTTTGAATGGCTCGCTTGCTGCTTATCTATTGAAGGAAACTTATCTAGGTCTTTGAAGATTATTGAAAAATCTAATCTACTACCAATAACCGAACAGGATCTTGAGAAGGTTACTGACACAATAGAGTTTGCAGGTTTCACTTTTAATATACGCCAATATAGCTTGAGAAAAGAGAGTATATTTTATCCGTATAAAGATAAGTAATCACTGACGAGTTGTAAAGATTTTGTCTTGGGAGAGAGAGAATGATCCAGCCATTAGTTTGCAGCTTTTAGTGGGAAAATGAAAAGTATCCCTGCAAAGCATATCAAATCTTGAAAATCTCTCAAGAAGATAATTTTTTAAACATTTGTAATTATATCAATTTTTACATTTTGTAATATAAGATTACTTTTCTTGCAAACTATGTATCATAGGCTTTTTTTACTTTTCCTACACTCTCCTCAAGTAATGCCATTTGATTGGCGCCGAAAAAATTATTGGAATTAGAAACTTATAGTTTTCAGTTGAGAAAGATGATGAATCACCATCATAAACAATCCAACCAACCCCAATCTAAACAAAATCTTTAACCATCCAACGTGATCAAAACCACTTACGCTAGCTAAATTTGTACTATTAAATAGGGTAAAGATTTTCTGTGCCTCAGAATAAATCTTCCAAGCAGGATCTAAATGCTTTTTCTTAAACCAAGCATTTTGAAAAATTCTATCTTCTGGATCCTCATATCTGCCTTTTAGCTCCTCATAGTTTTCTTTAGCACGACTAATGTTTTCCATATGCCATTTCTTCTGCTGCAAAATTTCCGGATTCGATATTTTTGCCATCTTTTCATCCGAAAACGTCCCAGAAGCTATGAAATATGTTTCATAAGCTCCGATATAAAGACAACAAATCAAAGCTAACCAAGAACGAGCATGAGCATGATAGATAGAAAATCCAATAACCATAATGATCCCTGTAAAAGCTACCAAACCCGGATTTTCAAAGCCACTAGACTTGTACAATCCAACAGATTGCAACCAAAGCAGATAGCCTACAATCGCACCTGAAAAGATCAAAAAAATCTGCTTAGTATATTTTGATAACTCTAACTGAAATAGAGCAAACTTATTTGCAACTAATATTTTTTCTCTTCCAGGCATACTCGGTTGAAAGGTTCGCTTTTCTTTTTCTTCTGGCTGAACAGAGCTAGATGTAGGCGGAGGCAATGGCGGTAAACTTTCATTAGGCCGTCTTAATTTTGATTTTTTATCATAACCCTTTTGACGCAGAGATTTAAGGCTGCGCTTTTGCTCCAAGCTTAGTTCATCAGATTTCAGATACGATGATATCAGTTCCATAAAGGAATCCAGATCTGACAGATCTCTGATTTTCTCAAAATTAGATTTCAGATACTCTACCAGATCTGGAAAATTAATAAATTCAGATTCCAGACCCTCATTTCCCGGCACTAGATGAATTCCAGACATTCCCTAAGCTCCTAATATTATTGATATTAAGATCTGACAGACAAACACAGACTATCAGATATTCCAGATTCAATTATACTCATAATGAGTATAATATCTCAACTTTTCCGGCTGGAGAGTCGCACTTAAAGTGGATATAATCTAAAAGTCAGCAAGCTGTAGAAAGAGGGATAATATGACAAAAAAACGATCTGCCGGCAGACCTGTCGAAGCTCCTGCACCATGGGGTCCATTGTTTGAAAAAGTGGGAGGCCATGAAAAACTGGCTAAAAAACTCGGTGTAGGAAAAGCAACGATTGGCAGGTGGGCTACTGGCAAAAGCCGCATACCCGAACTTGGCCGAAGGGAGCTACAGCGACTGTGTAAGTATTATGGAATCAAAGAAGGGAGCGAAGTTTTTCAATAAGCGCCCCTCTAAATTCAACTGACAAAACTGACAAAACTCAAAAAACCCCGAAATACCCTGCCTTCCAGCCAATTATCAAAATCTTGGCGTTTACTGACAGAACTCACACAAGCAAATCTGGAAATAGTTTTGTCAGTTAGTGTCGGGATTTCCAGATTCCTCCAGATCCCTTGTACAGATTGGCTTTCAGAAGTTTTGTCAGTTTTGTCAGTTCATTTTTGCAAATTAGAATATTAGTTCTGGAAATATTTTTTTTGCGGCAATTTTGAATTGATTTGCCAAAAAAATTCTAAGTTACGCCATGATCCCATAATTGCTTTTATTTTTAGCGATGGATATCTCTATCCAAAACCACCGGCCAGCCTAGATGCTTGACTCCGCCTATCTCTGGAGCGAGCATCGACGTGAACATCCATAGAATTTTTTCTTAAACCCTTGTAATTGGAGGACTTTATGGAAAACACCACCAATGATCGCTTACGGTGGGCTGTGCAATTTGCTGCCAAAGGCTGGCCAGTTATACCCCTTCACTACCCGATAAGCTCAACGGAGTGCAGTTGCGGAAGGTCAAATTGCCCAAGTTTTGCCAAACACCCCATGACCAAAAACGGACTCAAAAATGCAACGATAGGACAGTCAACAATCATGAACTGGTGGCGCGAAACTCCCAATGCCAACATTGGTATTTTAACTGGATCAGAGTCAGGAATTATTGTCCTTGATATTGACCCTAGGCATGGGGGCAACAAATCTCTTGAGAGCTTAATAGCCAAACATGGAGAACTACCGCCAACACTCAAAGTCAAGACAGGAGGAAATGGTTGGCATTACTATTTCAATCACCCAGGTATAAAGGTACCAAATAGAGCTAATTTACTCCCTGGCATAGATATTAGAGGTGATGGGGGCTATGTAGTCGCACCACCTAGCCTCCATGCTAGCCAAAATTCTTACAATTGGGCTTCAGATATTAAAAGGATTTCAGAAGCCCCCTCTTGGCTAATTGAATTCATCAATAAACGGCCTATTTCTCAGTCAGCCAAAAGTCCAGAAGCGAATTTTGCTACAGGATCTCGCAATTCTTCTCTGATGAGCATTGCTGGTTTTTTGCAAAGCAAAGGTCTTGAACAGGCGAATATTCAGTCTGCAATAGAGTCTCTCAACCAATCACTTTGCAAACCTCCTCTTTCTGACATTGAAGTTAGCCAGATATGCAAAAATGTTGATCGCTATGCAGAAGAAAAATGGGATGAGCCCAAGCAGCTCCCTTCTAAATGCACTGCTCCCTCTTTAGAACAAGATATGCTTCCTGAAGTTTTGAAAGACTGGTGTGTCGATATATCTGAACGGATGCAAGTATGTTTAGAGTTTGTTGCTGGGCCTGCAATCGTTGCACTATCTGCAATGATTGGCAGAAAGATTATCATTCATCCCAAGGTAAATGATGATTGGAAGGTGATCTGCAATTTATGGGGGACGCTAATCGCTCCTCCTAGTTCTAAAAAAACTCCAGCTCTTTCAGCAGTTTTAAAACCTATTCAAAATTTAGCCGTAAAAGCTAGGGAAGAATATGTTGAATTAACAAAACAAATCGAGGCCCAAAGGTCCGTGGCTAAAGCAGAAATTTCTGCTCTTAAAGATGCATTAAAGTCTGCTGTAAAAGCAGGTAATGAGGCAGTAGTATCGGAAAAAAAATCTACTTTAGAGAAAGCAATCAAGAAATTTGATGAGACCTATGTAACTTTCGAAAAACGCTATATGGTAAACGATCCAACCATCGAGAAAGTGCTTGCTATCTTAGAGGATAATCCCCAAGGCCTTTTACTTTATCGAGATGAGCTAAGCGGATGGCTAGAAACGATGTATAAGAATGGACGCGAAGGTGATCGGGAATTTTTTTTAGAGTCTTGGAACGGTGACTCTCCTTACAGTATGGACCGCATAGGTAGGGGTACTGTTTTTGTTGAAGGACTCTGTCTATCAGTCATCGGAGGACTGCAGCCCACTAAGTTTAATGCCTATGTTTCAGCTATCACCAAAGGAGGTAAAAGTGACGATGGATTTTTACAGCGATTCCAGATGCTTATTTATCCAGAAAAACCTAAAGCTTGGAAACACATCGACCGCAGTCCCAACAAAGATGCTTCAAAGCAAGTCGAGCAGCTATTTGAAAGAATAGCTGAGTTGCCATTTCGAAAAAATAATAGCCAGTCTGAAAGAATATCTATTCGCTTTGATAGTGATGCTCAAACTATTGCTGATAGCTGGTATGAGAAACATGAAAATCGCTTATTCAATGAGACCATGTCGCCAATTATGGAAAGCCACCTGTCGAAGTTTCGCTCGCTTATGCCAAGCTTAGCTCTAATATTTGAGGTGTCAGATCTTCTGGGAAAAACTGCTAATTCTATTCCAAGCAGCATATCCACTGAATCTACTAGGCTAGCCATTAGATGGTGCGAATTCCTGGAGCTACACGCAATGAAAGCTTACGGCGAACACCTCAACCCCGCATTAGCATCAGCGAGAACTCTCTATAAAAAAATAAAATCTGGTGCTGTCAAAGACTTCGATCGCTGCAGGGATCTATACCGTCATGGCTGGAAAGGACTTTCAAATATGAAGGATCTCGAAGGGGCACTAGGTGTTCTAAAAAGCTACGGATGGATTAGAGTAGAGATGATATCTCCGCCAACGGGAAGAAGATTTGAAGTGCTCAGATTGCACCCTAGTGTGAGGGTTGTGTAAGGCAAAGCCGTTATCAATGCCTTACACTCTCAACACATAAATCTTAGCATATATTCCAAGGGCTTAACCAGCCCTTTCTCCCTTAGTTTTTTCAAATAAAAATTCGCTCAAGGCATCAAAATACATCTTGGGCTGCCTCAATCGAATAAAATGATCACTATCAGGAATTTCCGACAATTCAACATGCTTCATATCCTTGAACAACCGCAAATCGTCTGCTGTTATTACCCCGTTGGGAACCGTGGGATACATCACTAAGGTAAGTAAATCGATTCCCATGAAGAATCTATAATAGTCTTCATCAGTAGACTCCAGCTCTACAGCTTCCAGAGCACCTTTTTCTCATCGTCGAACTCACAGAAACACCATTTATTTTGAGCTGTGAAAAATTTTGTGCCCAACCATGTTTTAGCTTACTAACCTTAAGCGGGTGATCTACGATGACTAATCCAGCAATTCTCTGAATTCCGTATTGCTCTAAATATGCCATCGTATAGATACTAGCAATGCTGGTGGCTACAAGAACAACTTTCTCACTTTGTATTGTTTTTATGACAATACCTAGGTCCTGAGCATGACTTTGGATTGAGTAGCCTGAACTAGGCGTGGAGCTTCGTCCTCTTCCCCTAAAACTCATTGCCATGAGGTTATACCCCTCACCAACCAATCTTCTCAAACTATTGAAAGTCTCTATTGCCTCTCCTGAAAGACCTGGAAGAAGTAGTACTGTGACTTTTTTGGGATCTAAGATAGTTTGAACAACATGGATTTTAGTTCCATCTTCATGACTAATGAATTTGCTTTCTTTGTGCATCACTATGAATCCCCATAATAGTAGGAAGCTCAACTTCAACTTCAAATAAACCACATTTTTCATCATAAGAAGCAGATATTTTTCCGTCATGAATTTCTACTATGCTTTTACATAGACTGAGCCCCATTCCTGTACCCCTAGCCTTACTTGTTACCCCACTTATAAATATTTGTCTTGTATCTATCTGAGTTCCTTGCTCAACTGGATTTTGTATTTTTACAATTACTGAATTATTCTGCTCTTTTATTACAGTACGAATGCTATCCTTACTAGGGCTTGACTCCTCAGCATTACCATATAAATTTTTGAATAATATCTTATAGTTAGTAATATCTCCGAATGTGTAAGGTGATCCAAGTACCTCCACGTTCTTAAGGCTTTTGGGAATCATTCGTCTTATATCAATTTTCTGCAAATCTCCAGCAAAGTCATTATTAGCAATTTTTCTTAGGGCTTCTTCCATTTGCGTTAACATAATACTCGACTGCTCATGGGTTTCTATAAGCGATTTCCTGAGTGCTTCAATGGTATCAAGATGGAGCATCCTTTGAATCTGGGTATGCTGGTAATAAGAAGGTCTTTTAAGTTCATGGGTATATTGGGTAGATAAGAGCATTCGGTTACGCTCTAATAATAGATTTTTATACTCCTGCAATGATGACCATAGATCCTGAAATTCTTTCAGCTCCAAGCTTCTAGGTTCTTCACCGGTCTCTAAACCTTGCCAAACCTCCTCAATTGGTCCAGCGATATTATCTTCAATGCGCCTAAGGAGCTTTCGAGTACCAAATTGGTAACTAACAAGTAATGAGAATGCCAAGAGTACCATCAACAGAAAAAGATCAGATCGAAAATACTTTGGTCGCAAGGTTCCCCTTACAAAGTACTCCTCGTCATTCCACTGCGCTGGAACATAAAATTTAACTTTAAAATTACTGCGCCAATCGAGATAGCAATTGTCTAGTTTATAGTGGTTCCATGAAGTTTCAGGCTTTGTTTTGGTTATATGTAGATCTCATAGGTGATCGAGATAATAAAACCATAATTAAAAATGGAACTCTCATTAACTGCTTCCCTTTCAAACTCGAAA
>JABSRF010000177.1 GCA_013215275.1 Oligoflexales bacterium
ATTTTTTTCAAGTACAATTTTTCTTTGAATTTTGGACGGCAAGATTAATTTTGCATTTTCTTATTGAATTCAAGCTCTATTTCTTTATGTGCCATTTTAAATTCACCTTCTTGGCTAAACGGGATTCCGTTTGGTTTCATGTAGATTATAAGAGAAACTGGCCAGACGGTCAATTAAGCCAAAATACCACTATCACAGGCACACAGGCATGGCTGCTGCAGAAATCTGAAAAAAAATTTTTTCCTTCAGGGACTTCTGATATAATCGAGTGGCTTTCATTCATTAGGAAAAACCATGAAAACCATGCCTATTTTCGTTGCCTTATTCTTAAGCTTTCTCTGCATAGTGCCTGCTTATAGCCAAGAAGCGCAAGATAAGCAGGAGGATCAAACTCAGGCAAGTGACCTGGTTTTTATTATTAGAGAAAAAGGTTCAGGTAAGCTCTTAAAAAGGGTCGAGATTCGTACCGATAACGATGTTTATTATTCCGACCCTAAGGGGAATGCCACGGTTCCCAATGGCCCCGGTATAACTAAGTTTGAGTTTTATCGTTCCGGATACTCTAGCCTAACGCTGACAAAAGATGAGATCAGCGTATCTGAGACCAACGAAATTTTCCTGTATCCTGATGTGAAACAAAATCGTGTGGTGGTCACAGGCCGTGGAAAAAAACAGGTTTCAGAAAAGCAGGTGTCGATAACCGAGGCAAAGGAAGTCGCCCCACGCGGAGATCCGGTCCAGATCGCAAAGTTGCTTCCTGGCGTGCAAACGTCAGGATTTAGCCCTGAGGTTGTGGTCAGGGGTTCTGCGCCTGAGGATAGCTCCTACTTTGTAGACGGCATAGAAGTTCCCTTCATATTTCACAGCATCGGTGGCATCTCAATCCTTCCCAAGAACATCATAGAAAAAGTAAATTTTTTATCAGGTGGATTTGGTCCCTCCTATGGAAATGCTACGGGCGGGGTGGTCGTGATTGAAACATCCGAAGAGCTTGCCAAGGAGCCTAAGACCGAATTTACGGTAAACCTTCCCCTCCTGTCGAGTATTTACCATGAAAGGCCTATTTCAGAAGAAGAGTCCATGTCGGCCTCAGTGCGTAGAAGCTACTTGGAGTATTTCATAAAAAATATTGCTGAAGATAGTCTAATTGTTCCGATCTTTTATGATTCTCATCTGCGTTATCTAAAGGTGACCGATGAAGGGTACACAAAGGTGATTTCCCTGAGTTCCCTTGATGCCCTGGAGCTAGTCTTTGGTGGGAAAGAAGATGAAGAGGGAAGTGGAACCATAAGTTTCGACATCCGCAATTATTTTGGAGCGATTGGTTTAGAGCGCTCCATGCGTTTAGGTAATGGTTGGAGGTATGTCTCCAGTCCAAATATCGTTTATAGCCATATCGATCAGCGCTTTGTTGATAATTTCATCGATATCAAAGCAAATGTGTTTAAGTTTCCCGTGGAGTTTCAAAAGAGAATTGGCAAAAAGAAGAAGCTTTTCCTTGGTATAGAGGGAATGTATCAAACTGCGAAGGTGTCTTTGGTGGCTAGGCGCATCACCACCGATGACCCTTTTGTGGACTTTGAAGATGCTCCTTTAGTTGAAACAGAGATTGAAGCTAAGGCCTTTACGGGAGCGGCTTGGACCTCTGCTGATTTAGGCCTGGGCCCTGTCACCATCACACCTGGACTCAGAGTCTTCAATGATGCTGCTTTGAAAAAAAATGGCTTTGACCCAAGGCTGCTGATTCTGTGGGAAGCTGGCTCAGAAACGGAAGTAAAGGCAGCGGTCGGTCAGTATTCGGCAAGCCCGCTACCACAAGAAAGTGCTGAGGATTTCGGCAATCCTGACTTGGACTTTGAGCGCTCCAATCACTATATCATTGGGATCAATCAATCTTGGGGGCTGGATTGGTCCACAGAATTTCAGCTGTATTACAAGCAAAATCGCGATGTGGTTCGCTCAGATCCGGTGGAGCGTTATCTTAACAGTGGGCAATTAATCAGTCGCGGTGCGGAAGTCTTTGTCCGTAAAAACCTCACTGATCGCTGGTTTGGATGGTTATCCTATACCTACTCTAAAACTGAGGAAAAGCAGAGTGATGATGCTCCATGGCTCCCTTCTCAGTATGATCAAACCCATGTGCTTAACCTTGTTTCGGCCTACAATCTAACAGGGCAGTGGACCATCGGTGGGCGCCTCAACTATCATACTGGAGACGTTTATACCCCAGTGAATGGTGCTGTGTACAATGCAGGCCTCAATAAGTACCAGCCTCGCTATGACGAGAATAAGGTGAATGGGGAACGCTTACCGAATTGGCATCAATTAGATATTTATACTTCCTATGAGCAATTATTTGATTATTCTAAACTCAAGTATCGGGTGGGCATTGAGTATATTTCAGCTGAGAAACCAACTTATCAAGTGACCTATAACTACGACTATAGCAAAAAAGATTTCGTAAGGGGCTTGCCTCCGATACCATACTTCGAGATATCTGGAGAGTTTTAAATGAGCTTGAAAAACGCCCTTCTTCTGTTGTTTGTGAGCATCCCCATTTTAGCTTTAATGGGCTCCTGTGACGACGACGAAGAAAAATTTGAACTGGTGAATAAGCTCCGAGCAGTCGGAATCAAGGCCGATAAACCGATCGTGACGGGGGTGGATACGGTCAATCTGGAAATTGTAGCGCTCCTACCAGCAGGCAAGACCATCGATACGGTTGAGCCATTTGTCGATGACACGGTTTCATCCTTTTTGCGCCTTACGATTAATTTACAAGATGGGGAAACCTATACTGAGAAGGGAGCCTTAACGGTCTATTCTAAAACGGCTACGGTGGATACAAGCGCCATACCTGGAGAGCTCCTAGAGCAGCTCAATGGAGTTGCAAAACTGCGCTATGGAGTTCGCCTTGTATCTGAAGGCGAGGAGGAAATCATCGTTGGTGATATCCTTTCTGTGGTCGCTGATGATGAGGCATTACAATGGACAGCACCAAGCTTAAGTGTAGAGGCCCCGGGTGATACGGAAGCTATCGGGCAGCCGTTTACCCTGAAATCACAGATAGAAAAACCCCAAGATGAGCGGATTAAGTCCTTGTGGTTTATCAGCTCAGGTACCGTCAAAAATAGCCAAGCCCTTGAAACGGAGTGGACTGAGGCTGCGACAGGCGATCAGACGGTCTTGATCGCTATTTTCCCACAAAAATCTCGGTTTTTTGACTACCAAGCATTGCAAGTCACGGTTCAATAGCATTTTGGGATTTTAGCCTCAGTTTTCTCGTATTTCTGTCTGACGATTTAAGCGTTTCTCATATAAGACTAGTATAAAAATACGGTGTGAGGGTTTAGCCTGCACATTTAGGCCTGGACTCACGGTTTGAAATTTATCTGCTTTGATGAAGTTGGTATAGGATTTGAACTTATATGAAATATTTTGTATTTAAGAATGAACCGCTTATTTGGATAGGAATTTTTCTATGAATCATAAGAGGCAAAAAATGAGACGACACTCCTTGAAAAACTTCCTTTTTTCCAGCTTAGTTCTAATTTTGTTTTGTCATTCTCCGCTCTTTGCAGACCAAGAATTGGATATGATTGAGGGAGGGGGCTTATGGGATCTGAAAACAGTTGAGGAGGTTCAAAGTTATTTCAAGCAATTCTCAGCAAACCATTTTCACTACCCTAAGTACAATTTTGGGGTAGTCGTCAATAACGATCGTCACCGCATTTACCGTTCAAAGGCCCTCGGAGAACGTGGCACTCGAGAATTATTTGGATTTTTGCGTGGAAAAAGGCTACCAACACCAAACCTCGTGATTTTTATGAACAAACAGGGCTATAAGCAACCCAGCAACCTAAATGGGGGCTTATATGGTGTCGGAATTTCTCCGCGGATAGAAGATGGAGTTTTTGCCTTTGAAGAAAGCCAAATTTTTTCCAAGTTTGGCGCTTTTCGCCAGGTAAGCTTTTTCCACCCATTGAATTCCTCGGTGTATTTATCTGGCCAAGATGTTGTTAATGATGACCTAGCTTTTCCCATTGACGACTACGTGGACCACGACATTAAAAAGTACTTTGAATCACAAATCCGTACCTCCGGTATCGGCCAGAATATTATCGGGAAAAAAGAAAACTTCTACTTTATTCTGAAGCTGGTATTGGAAAGCCGCGATCCAGTCTTATTCCATTGCACAGGGGGCAGGCACAGGACCGGGATGATTGGGATGGCAATTCGTTATATGCAAGGTGGGCACTGGACGGTTCCTTTCCGCCAGGAGATAAAAGTCAAAATACCCAACATCGATCACTTGGTCGGCTTACGAAATCTTGCTGAGATAGAGTATTATCTCCACAATAAGGATATGCTCCGCGAGAAAAACCTTCAAAGTTTAAGGACCTTATCTCAGGAAAAGAGGTCCAAGGAGCTTGCGAAGAAGTTTGGCCCCTCTCTAAACGCTAAGCCAAAGTCGGTCTAAAGCTTGAGCCTTTTAAGGATGGGTTCTGGAATCATCTTGATGATGGTCATGATGATCCACCAAAACCAGGGTGTGTAAACCTGGTTTTTTTTTCGTTCAACTGCCCTACTTATGTCTTCTGCTATTTTATGAGGCTCCACGAATAATGGCCCCTGCTTGATATGCGCGGTCATAGGAGTCTTAACGAATCCAGGTTTGACGGTAAGCACATGAACATTGCTTTTGAATAGTCGGTTGCGCAAGCCTTCACAAAATATGGTGATAGCACCCTTTGCAGTCCCGTAAAAGTAGTTAGATTGCCGTCCTCGATCTCCAGCAACTGATGAAATCACAGCAATGGTTCCCTTTTTCTTTGACTCCATATTTTTAGAAAATGAGTTCAACAGGCACATATAGCTGAGAAAATTAACCTCGAAATCCTGGAGAGCAAGCTCATTCGACTCCTCACTTGCTTTTTGGTCACCAAGTACCCCATGAGCGATCAGTAGAAGGTCAATGCATCCACCTTGGCTTGCCCAGTCAACGATCCCTTGATAGTTGCCCCGATGGGCAAAATCAAAGCAGCGAGAGTGAGTGGCAACAGCACCGCGTGCTTTTAAGTCATCCTCTAGGATCTTTAACTTTTCTGGTGAGCGAGCAAGCAAATAGATTTCCCACCTTTTGGTGGCGTAAATTCTTCCAAGCTCTGTGGCAATTGCTGAAGTAGCTCCAATGATGACCATCCTATTTGCTTGCATTTACGCGCCTCCAGAAGTTAGATGAAAATTTTGGGTCTACTAGCTTAGAAAAGTCTTCAAGCTTGGGATAAGAGGACTGGTACATGGAGGCAGGCATATGCCCATCCTTGGCTGAATACAGCCTACCCTTCAGATCTGATACCATCCGATCCAGGTCAGACAGGACTTTTAGGGTTGCTGTGCCACGGTTGGGAAAATCTAAGGCAAGGGTCCAACCCTCCTTGGGAAAGGACATGAGCCCAGGAGAGGTGATGGAGCCAAATTTTTTAAGCACCGTCAAGAAAGAGGCTTGGTGACTTTTTTGCAGAAATTTTAGGATATCTCCCATAAAATCTAAGGAATCACAAGGCACGACAAATTGGTACTGGTATAGCCCTTGCTTTCCGTAGAGGCGGTTCCATGATTTGACAGCATCAAGGGGGTAGAAAAATGGGTCATAGGGCACGGTTTCTAGCTTCTTTTCTTGCCTTTGCTTATGAAAAAGCACTGAGTTGAATAGTTTGATGCTAAACTCGCTCAGTACAAAACTTGGCGCATCAAAAAATACCTGTAGCTTAGGATTTGAATGTAGGTAATCCTGGGGCGATTTTTTTATGTGCTCGCAATGATTGCCACGAAAATAGAGTCCTCGGCCAAATTGCTTGCCACTTGCAAGGGTGTCGATCCAAGAAACGGTGTATTCGTAACGACTTTGGGATGCATTTTCTATTTCTTGTAATTCAGATAGGCTGTTGAATTTAATGATTTCTTGATCAATCACTGGTAGGGCTTTTTTAAGCTTAATTTTTGCGCTTACAATTAAGCCTGTGAGCCCCATGCCTCCAATACTAGCAGCAAACAAGTCTTGGTTTTCATCAGCAGAGCAGGTTAATAGCTCACCATTAGAGCGTAGAAGCTTTAGGCCCAAGACATGCTTACCAAATGTTCCTGCCACATGGTGGTTCTTCCCATGCACATCATTTGCAATGGCACCTCCGACACTCACATACTTGGTGCCAGGGCTGACTGGGAGGAAGTATGCATGGGGGACAATCAGTTTAAGCACAGAATCTAAGCTAACCCCTGCCTCACAGTCTAAAATGCCTGTGTCCGGATTGAAGGCTATCATATGGTCAAGCTCCTTACTGAGCAGTAAGGTTCCCGAGCCATTAAGGCAGCAATCTCCATAGCTTCTGCCGAGCCCTTGGACTAGCATGGGTTCCGATAAATTGCTTAACTCAATGGAGTCTCTCCACGCAAGCTTGTGCGGCTTATGCTCAAAGCGATGAGCTCGACCCCACGAAAGATAATGGGTATTTGCAGACACGTAGCTATCCTTTTTTAGAGATTTTCCCGATTATATTACAAGATATCGCTTTCAAGTAAGTACATAAAATGCCAACATGGGGCGCTAGGATAGACGAAAGGCCAAAGAGTTTTTCGAACTGCTGTTAGGAAATAAGCCTCTATGATTCTTGGCAAGGCATCAATTTTATTAGGAACCCTGGTCTTGGCGGTTGCTTTAATAAAGGGTTATCGGCTTTTTGCCTTGTTGGCTGGAGTTCAATTGCGTTTTAAGTGGGCTCCACTCTATGGGCTGATGGTTTTTTTTCTGTTTGGGTACCTCTATACCTTCCTTTCGATGGTACAGAATACTCCCTTGAGCATTCAGGCTATCGTTGGCTTTATTTTCTTCTTTGGAAGTATTTTTGTGATTCTTTCGGTTTCCACGGTAGAGCGGATTAGTCGCCACCTTATGAACTCAGAAGCTCATCTCAAGGAATGCTGCGATGAAATCAGTGCCAAAAATCATGAAGCTCAGAAAGAGAGGCTTTTAGCTCAAAAAGCAAATTCAGCTAAGAGTTTTTTTATTGCAAACCTGAGCCATGAAATTAAGACTCCTCTTTCGGCAATTGATGGCTTTACGAAGCTTGTCAAAGTTAGTTTAGACAATAAAGATCAAGTGACGGTCTACCTCGATGCAGTCTCTCGCAATATTGCCCACTTAAATGCGCTCATTGAAGACATCTTAAACTTGTCTCACATAGAGTCAGGCAAGTTGGTTCTTAGAAAAAAAACAGTTTCATTGCTATGCGAACTCAATACTATTCATGCGACCTTTGTTGAGCTTGCAAAACAAAAAGGTCTTGAATTTAAGGTTGAGTTGCTGAACTCTGTGCCAAAGGAAGTTTTTACCGATGCGCTTAGGCTAAAACAAATCTTATTAAATGTCATTGGTAATGCCATAAAATTTACGATGCATGGCTATGTGCAGGTGACCGTTTCCTATGAATCTCAGGAGAATGATACGCCACCATTCTTGGTTTTTGGAGTTGAGGACTCCGGACCTGGTATTCCCCCCCAAGCTGTATCCAGGATCTTCTCCCCCTTCAATCAAGTTCATAAAGAGCTGAACCCTTCTTGTAATGGCTCCGGCTTAGGTCTTAGCATCGCAAGGAATTTAGCTGGCTTGCTGGGGGGGGATGTTTTGTATAGCCCTAATCTCTTAGGTTGATCTTAATCTTACGACCTCGGTCACGGTCTCAAATGGATTCTTAACGGCCTCC
>JABSRF010000178.1 GCA_013215275.1 Oligoflexales bacterium
TTATAGCATTCAATAACAAGTTTTAGTTTTACTTATACAAAGCTATTTTTGGTCTGGACAGTGGGGTCCACTTCAGGGTTTACGGATTTTATGAACCATTTTCTGCTCTTTATTATTCTAATGAGTTGAGTAAGGGTTGCGAAATTTTCAGGTTTCATGAACTTTTCGGCTTCAAGAGAAATATCTTTGCTTTGATTTAATGCTTCATGCTAGAAATTGTTCACCTGTTCATTTCTTATGAGATTGGTAGTAGAAATTTTGTTGTTTTTCACAATTGTTCGAAGGAACTTCAGCTAGAGCGTATGGCCTCTTTAAGCGATTGCCTAAAGTAGAGAAAAAGTTTCACACAGATTTGAAAACACCGCAAAAATAACTTTGAAGATATAGTTAAATTTCACATTCATAAGCTTTTCTTTAATTGAACACTTTTTCAAAACTGAGAGTAGGCGATCAAAGAAGCTTGGAGTTTTGGGTGTGACTAAGGTAAAAGTCTCTTGGTTTTCCAAAATAGACTTTTTTAGTAATTCATATTTTTTTATGGCTTCATGTTTTTCGCAGAAACCCTCGTACTCTGCACGGTAGTGCCATGAGTATCTGCTACTTATATCCTCTGGATCTTCAAACGGAGACATTAACTACGCCCTCCTATAAGACCTTTCGATAGCAATATTACTTAAGCCTAGATTTAAGAAAGTGTCAATTACTCTCTTTACACGGCTGTTATAGCCCTAAAAATGCTAATATGAGTGCTGCTTAATCAAAATATTTTTGCTAAACTCCTGCTTGAGCTATCAACAACAGAGGTGGAACATGTCAGAAACGGTCAACAGCGTATTCCAGGAAACAGTAAAAAAGTATCCAAATTATATAGCGTATTCTTTTAAGCAAGCTGGAGAGTGGGTCTCTCGGACTTGGAGTGAGTATTGGGATGAAGTTCAAGCGATTGGGGCATCTTTGATTGAGCATGGGCTTCAGCCCTCTGATGCCACCACGATCCTTAGTTTGAACAGGCCAGAGTGGGTCATTGCTGACTTAGCTAGTATTATGGCAGGAGGGGTGCCTGCTGGGATCTACCCTACCTGCTCAGCAAGCCAGTGCGAATACATCCTGAACCATTGCAAGGCTAAGTTTCTATTCTTAGAGGATCAGGCGCAACTAGATAAAATCCTAAGCATTAAGGACCTTCTCACCGAGCTTAAGGGCATTGTGATCTTCGACGGGAATTCCGATGATCCAATGGTCCACACTTGGAAGGACTTTTTAGAGAAGGGCAAGGAGCTCAACAAAAAGAAACTAGAAGAGCGTATAGCGAACCAAAAAGCCGAAGATCTAGCTACTTTGGTCTACACGTCTGGGACTACAGCAAATCCTAAGGCTGTGATGCTCTCTCATACAAACCTATGCTGGACAGCTGCCAATGTGATCAAAAATCATATGAAGCTCAGCTCCGATGATGTTTTTATATCCTATCTCCCACTAAGTCATATTGCGGAACAAATGGTGACCATTCATGGGCCTCTCGTGGTGGCTTGTCAGGTCAGCTTTGCGGAAAGCATCGATAAGCTTCCCGACAACCTCAGAGAAGTGCGCCCGACTGTTTTCCTTGGAGTGCCTAGGGTATGGGAAAAAATCCAAGCGAAGATGGTTGAAAAAGGAGCGGAAGCAAGCCCGCTCAAGAAAAAAATTGCGAAGTGGGCGAAGGAGGTTGGCCTAGAGCAGGCAAAGCGCAGTCAGTATAAGCAAGTACCGGGCTTGGGGTATAAAATTGCCAAAAAGATTGTTTATAAGAAGGTGAGAGAGGCGCTTGGCCTAGATCGTTGTCGATTTCAAATTACAGCTGCAGCACCAATCTCAAAAGATACGCTGAATTTTTTCTTTAGCTTGGATATTCCTATTTACGAAATCTATGGCATGAGCGAATGCACTGGTCCCGCTACGATATCTCTGCCTGATGGTCAGTTCCGCATCGGAAAAGCTGGTCTTCCTATCAAAGATACGGAAATCAGAGTGGCAGATGATAAAGAAGTGATGATTAAAGGCAAGCATGTTTTCATGGGTTATTTGCACAACCCAGAGGCAACGAAAGAAACCATTGATAGCGAAGGTTGGCTCCATAGTGGTGACCTTGGTTCTTTAGATCACGAGGGCTACTTGACCATAAATGGTCGCAAGAAAAACTTAATAATCACTGCAGGTGGAGAAAACATCTCAACTGAAATGATTGAAAGTCGCTTTGTCTCAATTCCGCTCGTCGAGCATGCTGTGGTGATTGGTGATCGCCAGAAGTATTTGAGCATGCTGGTTACCCTTGACCAAGCTACTGCAAGTAGTTTTTCAAAAGAGATTGGTAGCGAAGCAAAAGAGCCAGCTCAGATAGCCAAATGCCCTCTTTTCAATGACTACCTGAAAAAAGAGGTGGAACGGATAAATGAGGGTGTGGCTCGGGTTCAAACCGTTAAGCAATTTAAGATCCTAGAAACAAACTTTTCCGAGGCTTCTGGAGAGCTAACCCCTACTATGAAGGTAAAGCGCAACGTGGTGCTCAAGAAGTATGAGAATGTTATAGCTGAGCTTTATTAGAACTGGGGAAGGTTTGATGTGAGGGATTCCCTAACCCTCACTTCGTTCGGGGGAATGACGTAGTCTGTTCGCTGTCCTGTCGTCACCACGAGTCCGGGGGAATGACGCAGCCTACTCACAGAGTCATCACCATGCGATATTTGCAAAGCAGAATGATGTACCAGTTCGTCATCACCACGCGATATTTGCAAAGCAAATGTCGTGGTCAGGTGATCTCAAACAGCAATTGAAAGCAGATGTCTTATGCAAGCTTTTCTGATAGCAGCTTTTTAGCAGCGCTCAAAACATCTTTCTCTTTCTCAGGAAATTTAGAGCCAGCACGAGCCTTGTCAGGACGTCCTCCTCCTCTGCCTCCTGCGACCTGGCTTAACTCCTTCACGAGCTCCCCTGCTTTGACCCTAGGAAGTGCCTCTTTACCTACCACAGCAATGATAGCCAATTGGCCTTCGTCAACATGGCTGAGGACAGCAAGCTGCTTTTTAAAACGCTCAGCTAGAGAGTCGGTAAGGTCTTGAAGGCTCTCTTTGGGAAAAAGCTTGCTGTCAAGCTTGCCTACGATGCTGGTGAAGTCTCCAATTTCCTGGGAGTGCTTGCTAATAAAGTCATCAATGTTTTTTCTTGTTTCTTTAGCCTTAAAAACAGCAAGCTCTTTCTCCAGAGCCTTCAGCTTAGTGCTCATTTGTGATACACGCTCAGTTATGGCTTCTGGTTTTGCCTTCAAGTCTTTACTGAGCTTTGCAACGATCGTTTTTTCCTTCCTGTTTTGGTCTAAAGCTGCTGCACCGGTAATCGCTTCAATGCGCCTGACTCCTGCAGCAATAGATGATTCGCTCACAATACGGAGGACACCAATATCGCCAGTGGCCTTTGCATGGGTTCCCCCGCAAAGCTCGATGCTGAAATCGCCCATGCTTAAAACACGGACTGTATCACCATACTTTTCTCCAAAAAGGGCCATTGCACCTTTACTCTTGGCTTCATCAATAGGCATGGTTTCCGTGCTGATGGTTGCATTCTCTTGTAGCCTAGTATTAATCCAGTCTTCCACAGATTCGAGCTGTTGATTGCTCAACGAGCTATGGTGGGTGAAGTCAAACCTAAGGCGAGCAGGGCCAACATGGGAGCCTTGCTGCTCCACATGGTCTCCCAATACCTTGCGAAGCGCCGAGTGAAGGATATGGGTTGCCGAGTGATTACGTTTTGTTTGCGCCCTTGCAACTTCGTCTACCTTTGCGGTGAATTGCTTCATGCTGCTTTCGGTAATTAAACCTTTGATAAGGCTTCCTTTGTGGACATGGTAGTCTAATACCTTAAAGGTCTCTTCTATACGGATGCTAAGTTCCGAGTTTTCGAGGAGGCCAATGTCTCCAACTTGTCCACCAGCTTCAGCGTAAAAGGGAGATTTTTCTAGGAGAATATAAAGTGAGTCGCCATCTTCCTTGTAGCGTAAGGTGCTTGTTTCACAGTTGAGGCTACTATAACCGACGAACTCAGTTTCTTTTGATTGGCTAAAAATAACCCAGCCTTCATCGCTCGCAAAGCTGTCATCAAATTTGGCAGATTTGCGTGCTCTTTCCTTTTGTTCTTCCATACACTCAAGGTAGGCTTTACGATCAACTTCAAAGTCGTTTTCCTCTGCGATCACAGAAGTTAAGTCAAAGGGAAAGCCATAGGTGTCGTGAAAAAGAAAAGCATCTTTCCCTGGGATGACCTTTTTTTTCTTCTTTTTTAATTCCGCAAGCAGTTTGTCCATCCTAGCTAGGCCTTTATCGAGAGTCTTTAAAAACCTTGCTTCTTCGGATTCGATCACTCTTGCTATGTATTCTTGCCTAGCCTTCAGCTCGGGAAATGCCTCACCCATATGACTTGCAAGAGTCGCAACAAGCGTATGAATAAAAGGAGTGCTTTGACCGAGGCTGTGAGCAAATCGACTGGCTCGCCTTAGAATGCGGCGCATGACGTAACCGCGCCCTTCGTTTCCAGGAGTGACTCCATCTGCGATCGTAAAGCTTAATGCTCTCAAATGGTCTGCAATCACTCGGTGAGGGACACCGCTTTCACCGGGGCTATAAGGCACCTGAGATTTCTCAGCAATTTCTTTAATAATGGGCTCAAAGACATCTGTTTCGTAGTTTGAAGTCTTCCCTTGAATTACGGAGCAAATACGCTCGAAGCCAGATCCAGTGTCCACATGAGTTGCTTTTAGGGCTTGAAGGGATGAGTCCTTGAGCCTTTCAAACTGCATGAAAACAAGGTTCCAAATTTCGATGTATCTCTGGTTCTCACCATTCACCCCTTCAACTGGATCACTGAAGGTCTGTTCTTGAGTGCTCATGTCACCCATGTCAAAGTGAATTTCTGAACAAGGGCCGCATGGTCCCACAGCACCCATTTCCCAAAAGTTATCTTTGTCAAAACGCAGGATATTTCTTGGGTTTATATCTGTTTCGGTTTCCCAAATCTTATGAGCTTCATCATCATCTAAATAAACTGTCGCAAACAAACGGTCTTTAGGCAGCTTCCAAACATCCGTCAATAATTCCCAGGCCCATGTGATTGCCTCTTTCTTGTAGTAATCACCAAAGGACCAATTGCCAAGCATCTCAAAAAAAGTGTGATGAGTGCCATCTCGGCCAACCTCATCCAAGTCATTATGCTTGCCAGAAACCCTAAGGCACTTTTGGGTGTTCACTGCTCGCTTCAAGCCATCACGATTGTCGCCTAGAAAAAGAGCCTTAAACTGGTTCATCCCTGCGTTGGTAAATAGGAGGGTTGGGTCGTCAAGGGGAGCGATATTGGACGACGGGATAAATTTGTGCGCTTTATCCTCAAAAAACTTAATAAAATCTGATCTTATTTCGTTACAGGACTTATAAGGAACGCCAAAGGTTGTTGTCTTAGATGTGCTCATGTTGATCTCAGTAAAAAATTCAAAGATATTAAACTGTTAATATATTGAGCCACAAACGGCCAAATCAAGTATGCGAATGAATGCTTATATAACATCTTTTGATTTAAGGATAGGAGAAGAAAAGGCCTTAGTACAGATATACCAAGTGGGAGTTAACGCCTTGATAAGGAGCGGCTTCTTTCAAAGAGTTTGGCTACATCCCTTAAGTCGCCACCGTATAGATTTTTTACTTTATTTTCCACAAGATCTTCAGCTTCTGACTGCTTGTTTTGATGAATAAGCTCTCCGACCTTGTCCATGTAGGCCATTGCTAGATTCTCTTTTCCGCCGTTTGGATCATTTGTATAATAGCCAGACTCAATGCGTTCGAGTTCAAGGTCAATAACTTTCTGGTAGGTTTCAAGAGATTTTTCTTTATTGCCAGTCTGGGAGTAAGCATCCGCAAGGTCTGTTAATGCAGCTCCTGATTGGCCGTCTTCTGCGGATTTTTCTAGGAAGGGCAAAGCCTCTTGCAAGCGGTCTTGACCAGCAAGCACTTGCCCAATACCGGCAGCAAGTGAAGAGTTATCGGGGTTTTCATCATAAAGCTGCTGCAGATAGCTGAGGCCTGCTCCAGCTTGACCAATTTCATCGTAGATGCCGACAAGCTCGGACAGCACCACCTTATTACTCGGGTTCACACTAAGTGCTGACTTAAGGTAAGAAAGGGCGCTTTGTGGTGCCTTAAGGTCTATGAGATGGATCATTCCCATCTCGATTAGAGCCATTTCATTTCTTGGATCTGCCTTCAGAATCTTTTCGAGTATTCTGACTGCTGACTCATGATTTCCTTGATCCACTAGGCTCATTGCCTCTGCTAGCATAGACTCAATTTCTGAGGGGTCTAAGCTGGGGATAGCAGCTTGCTGTGTGCCTTGTCCGGATTGGCTATTCTGTTGTGCTTGTTGCTTGGAGGAAGGCCAGCGGCTTTCTGCAGCAAAATCACCCTGACTCAAGTGTTTCATGCTTTCATCTGAGGCAACATGCTGTGAGTTATAAGATTTTTTTTTGGAGTCAGGAGATGCTTGGGGCTTAAAAGATCCAGAGGTATCTGGACGGTAGATTAGCAGGATTGAAAAGGATGTGAGCAGTGAAAAAATCAGTAGTAAAAACGAGCCAAAGAAACTATTTATGCTTTGCTTTTGTTCGCTCATAAGTACACATGGCTTTTTTCGATAAGTTCACAGATGGTAAAAACTTACCATGAAATCCGACCCAATAAAAGATTCTCTTATTATCTACCTAAAAAAACTTAGCTTTTGCCAAAGGGTCGGCCTATGGTATACCGTCAAAAGTACCTACTATAAAAGCGATTGAAAAAGAAGCTTTCTACTTCTATGACATAAGGTGTTACGGAGGCCTCTTAAAAAGGCTGAGATTGAAACCTTACTTGCTCTTACTAGAGTGCTTTCGGAAACGTTTTACTTCAGGCTCTAAAGTGCTGATCACCTGCTCATTAGAATCACAGATCGTGAGGTGATCCATATCTTTTGGAGACATAAGCTCCATTTTTAAAGGCCAATTATTAATCCAGTTAATGAGCTCATCCCACATTTTCCCACCTCCAAGCAATAGAGTGGGTCTGGGTTTTATATGCCCTACTTGGATCAATTGCCAGGTGTAGAAAAGTTCTAAAATTGTTCCTATGCCACCAGGAGTGACCACAACTGCATGGGATATTCGCATAAACTCATCAAGCCTAGACGAAAACCTTTTATGCTGCCTTTTCACATCCAAATGGGAATTGGCATCTGACTCAAACGGTAGTTCGATGGGTAAGCCGATTGACCTGCTTTTTTGTCCTCCATCCTTAGCACCCTTATTCGCAGCATCCATTAAGCCTGGCCCACCGCCTGTAACGATATCAATTCCCCTCATAGCCAATTGGAAAGCAAGGTCATAGACCTCCTTGTATGCAGGGGTATCAGGCTGCAGGCGAGCAGAACCGAATATACTAACACGGTAATAATTGGTTTCCATTTTTGTTAGGAGTGTGTCGATATCAGCAATAATATCGTTAAGTTGAACGATCTTCCGGTTGAGTACTTTCCTCACCTCTTTGGGAGTAATACTTGCCATAAGCCTATCCTTGAAAACTATTAATGAAAATAAGGCCCACTGGGCTCTACTTATATAGTCGCTGTAGCGAAATATAAAATACCTTTATTTAAAGGCTTTTGACTTCATATAGCTCTTTACTTACTTTA
>JABSRF010000179.1 GCA_013215275.1 Oligoflexales bacterium
ATTCAACAAATTGAGGCTAGAGTTTACCGTATTTATCTCAATATTTCATGATCTTAAGTGTCGAACTCAGGTTAGTAATACCATGGATGGTACGTCAAAATAGCCTGAAAAACCTTTCGACTCATAGGTAAAGATAAAATATAAGCCGTAGAATATACCAGCGAGACCAATTAGAAAGGACATTAAGCCCTCCTCTACTGAAGCATCCAAGCACAAATTCTCATGTTTATTTTAAAAGCGCTGCGATGCTTACGTCATTAGGTATAAAATTCCCAGGAACTTCTAAAGAAGGTAAAAATTTTTCTCTGTAAATTAGGAAAATATATTTGCTCATTTAGAAACACTACATTGACTAGATATCAAATTATTGTTAAATCTTAGAGATAAACAATTTAGGCAAAATAGGTCAAAATAGAAAATACTACACTCGATTTTTAAACTTGCCTCCCACAAGCTCGGTTTAGAATCTTAATGAATTAAACCGCTTCTACATAAGGAGAATCACTTGTGAAGAAAGAAGCTGAGTTAAAATACCCCTACTCCGCTAACTTATTTAAGTTCTGCAGGAGAGTGCTAGATCACAAATATGGCGGGATCAGAGTTATCGACCAAGATGTTGGTCAAATCCTAGGATTTGATCCTGCTGACTGTAGCCATTGGAAGAAAGGTAAAAAGAACATTCGCTCCATCCAAGCTATGAAAAACATTGCCGAGCACTTAGGAGTTGATGAAAAACTCGTGGTCGATGTGGCATCTGGAGAGATGTCGGATGTGGAGGCTTACTTCGAATTCACCGGCTATGGCTCATTTGATATCGATGGAAAAGTGCTCGAATCTGCCAAAAAAGAATACTATCGCAAGCATGCAAGCACTTGGTCAAAAGAAAAAGAGTACGACTTTAAGCAGTTCTTTAGGGTTGATGAAAACCAGATCAAAGCAAAAGTGGAAGAAATTCAGGAAACAATAAACTTTCAGGAATCACCGCTGTACCTGCCCGAAATTGTCTCTCACTATCCCGAAATCAACCTTAAGCCCCAAACAGATTGGAGTGAAGAGATATCGACGCAACCCCTACAGGCTTATTGGGAAAATAATAAATTTATTGTGGCCTATAAATCAGGTTTGGAACTTCGCCCCTTTATGCGGTTCAAAATCGCAAAAGCTCTCGCAACCTATTTTCTACCCAGGAAAGAGTCTCAGTTTGAGGACTTAAAGCCTTACGTGAAGCACCTATTTGATGTTGAAAGCAACATTTTTGCCTGTCATTTGCTAGCTCCTAAGTCCTTAATTAAGCAGGAAATCAAACAGGTCGATGTGGCAAAAGATCTCATCGTTCAGCTAGCCGAGGCGTTTTGGGTATCAAAATCATTTATCAATTTGCGCTTAAAGGAAATACTACAAGAGTAGCTTTGGCGGAAAAGCTACTCTAGCCTTTTTTTGAGCGCTTACTTTTTTCATACATAGGATCACCCTCAGGAATTGAGATTGCTTGTGAGGAGCTTAGTTCCTTTAAATGAAATTTTGAATTTGCCTTTTTTCTCGTGTACTCCTCGGCATCTACACGCCGCTTTTGGCACAGCTTACCTGCTCCATTCTGCTTCATAGCCTCGATAAAGTAAATTTGACCTAGGTAGGTGACATAGGTTCCAACCACACCGTGACAGGCTTCATCTAACGGAATAATATCCACATTGTCTGGCCTTAGGAGCTCCCTAAACTCTTCATCAATCACTGACGGCATAGGGTCACCATTTTCCAGTGCTAAAAAATCATCTAATTCTAGAGATTTAAGAGGCACTTTAGCATTCTTAAGCTTGCCGCGATGACTCTCGTAACTGGACCAATCTGGGAATGGGCGTTTTTTACATGACTCCACCCAGTAAACATCTACAAAAGAAAAGGTAATGTATTGTCCTTCCAAACGCTTGCAAAGAGTCTTTGGGTCCATTCCAACTTCACGGTAATTAGCACCCCCAGGTAAGCTGGCGATAACCGCTGCATCCACTTCTTTAAGCTTGATTTTTCCAGACTTTGTCAGCTTATACACCTGGTCCGAGCTGAGCAGCTCACGGGTGCAGCTGTTCACATGGTACACAGTGCCATAATAAACAATATAAGACTTCTCATACTTCTTACAGACGGCTTTTTTTTCTGCAGCTGTCGGCTCGGGAATCACATAATCATCCTCGCTCTCCGTGTCCTCAGCATTTTCTGTCTGAATTTCTTTTGAATCAGCTTTCTGAGCATAGAGGGAGTGAGTCTGTAGGCTTAATATGAGCCAAATATAGAAATAAACCTTCAAGACTTTGCATTCCTCCGTATAGACCTATATCTGTTTAGTCGGCTCTAAGCAGCAGAGCATTAATTGCGCCAGGTAAAAAAAGATACCACATCCTGGCCATTTCTTGCTAATTGCTTTTGCTGCCTAGCAACAGAAGGTATATAGGATTTTGCTTAAGGTTTCATGAGTCTCAAATGAAAGTGGATCAAAATGCATCAAAATCTACACTCATTTATCGAAAAGCTAGATAAAACAAATAATCTTTGTCGGGTGGACGCCCAAGTAGACCCACATTTGGAGTTGGCAGAAATCCACCGACGGGTGATTGCAGCTGATGGGCCAGCCCTATTGTTTACAAATGTCAAAGGCAAAAGCTTTCCCGTAGTCACCAACTTATTTGGGACTAAAGAGCGGGTAAGCCTAGCATTTGGTGACGACCCAGTGAAATTTATCGAAACGGTCGCTTCTTTACCCGAAGAGCTTTTGCCCCCAAGCCTTTCAAAAATTTGGGAAAAGCGAAGCTTTTTTTATAAAGCAAGCAAGGTTGGCTTTAAATCCGGGTTTAGAGCCCCCGTCCTAAAACGTAGTATTCCTGGGGCTGACCTTACCAAGCTGCCTGCAATTACAAGCTGGCCTGAAGATGGCGGACCATTCCTTACCCTTCCTTTAGTTCACACCCAAGGCCCCGGGCCGAAGCCAGACAACCTAGGCATGTACCGGATCCAGATATTCGAAGCTGGAGAAACGGGTATGCACTTTCAAATCGGGAAAGGTGGGGGGTTCCATTATTACGAAGCGGAAAAAGCAGGCAGGCCTTTACCAGCCAATATATATTTGGGGGGGCCACCCGCTTTGATGCTTTCGGCTATAGCACCACTCCCAGAAAACGTGCCCGAACTTCTCCTGAGCTCCTTGCTTCTAGGGAAAAAACTAAAAAAATCAAAGGTTCCTGGGCACCCACTTGACCCTATTTCCGAAGCCGAGTTTGCAATCCTAGGTGAGATTCCCCCTCACATCAGGCGCCCAGAAGGACCCTTTGGAGATCATTATGGCTACTACTCTTTACAGCATGATTACCCAGTCTTTAGGCCAAAGCATATCTTTCATAGAGAAGGCGCCATTTTCCCAGCTACTGTTGTTGGAAAACCCAGGCAAGAAGATTTCTACTTAGGTGACTTCCTCCAAGAACTACTGGCGCCACTCTTTCCTTTAGTGATGCCAGCTGTAAAGGACCTGTGGAGCTATGGTGAAACCGGCTACCACGCCCTCTCCGCAGCCTGTTTAAGCGAGCGCTATGGCCGAGAATCAATGAGCTCTGTCTTTCGGATACTCGGTGAGGGTCAGTTATCACTCACAAAATTTTTGATCGGCATAGACTCAAAAATCGACTTAAAAGACTTCAAAAAAGTATTAAGTCACGTCCTTGAAAGGGTTGATTGGCGTCGAGACCTGTTTGTCTTTTCTGAGCTTTCAATGGACACCCTTGACTATACCGGTCCCGTCGTCAACAAAGGTAGCAAGGGAGTGATTCTGGGAATGGGAGAGCCTGTGAGGACCCTACCCACAAGCTTCGACTCCTCTGTAGAAAACCGGCTCATTCATGACATCAAAGTTTACGCGCCTGGTTGCTTGGTTATCGAGATCCCCTCTTACGAGCAAAATCGGGAAGCAGTTGCTGAGCTTGCCAAGGTAGCGCAATTCAAGGACTGGCCTCTCATCATTGCAGTGGATGATGCTCAAAAGGCCTGCCGCTCTGACAGCAGCTTTCTGTGGACAACCTTCACACGCTTTGAACCTGCAGCCGACATCTATGCTTATGACTATGAAGTGAATAGGCACCACGTTTCCTACAAAGGGCCGGTGGTGATAGATGCTAGGATGAAGCCATGGTACCCCAAAGAGCTTTTTTGTGACCCTAGCACTCGCAAGCTAGTTGATGATCGTTGGCAGCAGTATTTTCCTCAGAAAAACGTAAGCATGGGCTCCAGTGACTGGGCACACCTGTAAGAAACAGCGAAAAGCAGTACCACTGAGATCCTCAAACTACGACGTTCTCTCGCAGATATCGCCTAGGGATGACAAAGGGGCCAATTTCTTGCAATATACCGTCTACTTTGGAGGCTCTTCTAAAGGGGTGTCGGTATTTTTTTAAGCCTTCACTTATTTCACAGAATTATTTTTAATAGTAAGATACTCATTTATGAAAATTTCCATGAAAGTAAGGAAACTTATGAAAGTTTGGCTGAACAAGGTCCAAGGGCCACTCCTTACCATCCTTAAAATTGTCATTGCGGGCTTGCTCATTTGGTGGCTCGTTTCCGATGACAAGCTCGATTTTGCAGACTTAAACAGACTATGGCAAAACCCAAGCATCTTAGTAGCAACCCTAGCTTTTTGGGGGATTGGTGCAGTCATACTCTGTGCGCTAAGATGGCGAGCGCTGGTCCTGGGAATGAACTTTTCATTGTCGGTAGTACAATCAATAAGGCTGAATTTAATT
Organism: Oligoflexales bacterium; assembly: GCA_013215275.1. Taxonomy (GTDB): domain Bacteria; phylum Bdellovibrionota_B; class Oligoflexia; order Oligoflexales; family Bog-1112; genus JABSRF01. Next base: position 4,782 of record JABSRF010000179.1, read on the forward strand.
GGACTGTTCTTTAATACCATCATGCCTGGAGTGGTCGGTGGAGACCTCATCAAAGCCATATACGTGTGCAAAGGGCAAGCAAAAATAACCAAAGTGCCTGTTCTGCTAACCATCCTTCTTGACAGGGTGATGGGCCTTGTCGCTTTGTTTGCGCTATCGATGGCAGCAATCATCCTTAATTGGAATGTGGTCATGGCAAACGCGATGTTAAAGCCTTTTGTGATGCTTATATTTGGAATTATGGCTGGGCTTTGCCTTTTTGCTGTCTTTGTAGCCCTTCCAACAGAGTTTAAAGAAAAAGTTCCTCCCATAAGCTGGATCTATCGGCTTATCATGAAGGTCATCTTTGTAAAAAATATATACTTAGCATTAAGGAGCTACAAAGATAAACCAGGCTATATTTTACAGGCCCTAGGGTTTGCATTCCTACACCAGCTTATTTACATGCTCCTGTTTATCCTTGTAACCAATAGCTTCACGGCAAATCCAATTCAGATTGGTTTGCTTGCAACCGTTCTCCCTTTAGCCATCGTCACAACAGCACTGCCATTAGCACCAGGTGGATTAGGAGTTGGTCATGTGGCTTTTGAAAAACTCTACGCTATGATTGGCCTATCGGATGGAGCAAATGTCTTTAATATTATTTTCTTCAGTGTGGTTTTTCTTAATCTCTTAGGGTCCATTCCCTATCTATTTATGCGCAGTGAACTACCCCCATTGCTTGAGACTGCAGGTAGCGAAAATGGGGCATAATAAAGCTGGTATCTAGACCAGCTTTATTAAAAACTCTGCTTCTGGATCACGTACTTGCTTTACCCAAGTTCATATTTACAGCACTTCCTGAAGTTGCGCGTAAGCTTTCCTGCTCTGCCTCTTGCTCACTCACAAGCTTTTCATAGCGGCGACCAAGAGCGCGGACACAGTAGATCCACCCTCCGCAAATAACGATAAAGATTGCACCTACATAAGGAGCCATTGCAATCGCTGTGGGCACAAAAAGCATTAGGAATTGCTGAACAAGGGATCCACCAGACTTACCTAAGCGAGCAGCAACCACATCAATTGCAGCTTTACCCTTGGTCTTAGACTCTTCATCTAAAGGTATGTAGGACATCTCTTTAGTAGGGTCAAAGAGTGAATACTTTGAAGACTTACTCATGATGTTTTGAGCAGCTCCAAAGATAACAGCCATCATTAGAGGAGAGGTTCCCATTGTCGCTAGATACCCAATGAAAAAGTCTTTGAAAACAATAAAATTCAAGAAAAAGACACCAGTGATGAGAAGCACCACAGGAGTCACACAAGCCGCCATGGTCCAACCGAACCGTCTAATAACATTGTGGCTTACAAACAAGAACATAAACAAGGTTACAATACCTGTGATTGTCGAGAAATGACCCATAAAATTAGTGTATTCAGCTGGATTTGAATAAGCTGCCTTCACTTGGCTTTTCCAAATAACCTCAACCAAGTTAATAGAAACCCCATATGCCATAACAATAAAGGCAATACAGCCTAGGTATTTGGACCGTGAAAGGTATTTGATGCTTTCGCCTATGCTCATCTTAGTTTTAGACTTTTTCTTCTTAATCAGAGCTGGGTCGTAAAAACGTGCATCAGTGAGGATAGATCTTTGCATATAATAGTAAGTTCCGATGATACATAGACCTGCAACAAAAACCATAAACATCAGAACTTGCAGTGAGGTTGAATAAGGACGTCCTCCAGCACCTGGAGCAGCCCAAATAATAGCCCTCCCTGAAAAGATCAAAGCAACGTTAGCACCTATACCAAGCAAGCCATAAAACCTCTTAGCCTCACTAATTTTCGTAATATCATTTGCAAAACCCCAGAACATCATGGACAAGACCATGCTGCCCCACATTTCTGCCAATATATAGAACAAACCAAAGGTCCAGTTACGATATATCGCAACCACACCCTTTGCAGCAGCAGAGCTGGGTAGGATTGACTTCAAATACTCTGCAGATTCAACAGGGTGGAGAACCTCTCGCAAAGGGTACAAAACAAAACCAAAAAGTGCAAAAAATGCGATGAATGGACAAATCATTGTATAAAACAATTTTTCTTTGCTTAAGATGTTGCTCAACTTAGAAAAAATGAGCATCAAAATAATTGCTGAAGGCACCACACACCAAACCTTCAAGAATGGAATCGCTTCTGCTCCCGAGCCAGGAGCTGTGACAATTAAGGAATCTTTCGTATCTCTCAGAATCGTATAGTTGAATGAGATGCAGAAAAACATAAAAAACATAGGAAGTATTTTCTTCATCTCATAAGAATGGATAGGCCACAGAAGCGACCTTATTTTTCCAAATTCTTCAACATCGGATTTCGCTGACATTAGAAAACTCCTTTATTCAATAGAATTATGCCTCAACCTAATCTATAAAAACAGTCACCCAAAATTTTTCAATTAGGATGAACATATCAAGTTCCATGTCATCGGTCGGTAAAAAATACTTTTAGAAGTATCTACCCATCTTTGTTTTTTTGTTAAAGGGGTTACAAATAATTGATAGCTAGCTGCTTTTTTGTTCATGGTAAAGCCCACCTATTAGGGTTAGGAAATCCAAACCCAATATGGTGGGAAAAACATAGCAATAGAATTTATTCAGCGCAATGAAATAAAGTGAGAGGCATAATTTCAATATAATTTTACGGCAAACTTTTTAAGCAGTCATAAACCTCAGTCATAGGTAGGCCCATGACGTTGGTATAGGAGCCTGTTATTTTGCGCACAAAATAAGCTGCTTTTCCTTGGATACCATACGACCCTGCTTTATCCATTGGCTCCCCAGTTGCTACATAGGTGCTTATTTCGTCATAACTCAAGTCCTCATAGGTGATCGAGATAATAAAACCATAATTAAAAATGGAACTCTCCTTAACTGCTTCCCTTTCAAACTCGAAA
>JABSRF010000018.1 GCA_013215275.1 Oligoflexales bacterium
CAAAAATTCAACAAATTGAGGCTAGAGTTTACCGTATTTATCTCAATATTTCATGATCTTAAGTGTCGAACTCAGGTATTGAGCCTTAGCCTACTTTCTTGTGGGCAAATTAAACAAAAGCAATCTAAGGCGAAAGAGAGGGATTTTAAGCTCTTGGCCAAAGCTGAGGAGCCAAGAAAGCTAGAGCTTGATGAAGCATCTATTTATAAAGTGCTTAATCAAGATGCAGAAGATGGCTCCGATCGACACTGCCAATTTATGGAAAAGGCAGTATCGGCCTTCAATAAAGCCTATTTATCTGGTGTGGACTATTTCGCTGAGCAGTGTGAGCAGGTTGGCGAGCAAAAACGAGAGCTGCGTTTTAAAATGGAACGTAAGTTATGATTGAAAGCTGGTGTGAAATTTTCATATTTAGCCTCTCTATTTCAGTTTCGATCTCTGACTATAATCCTATCGGAACGTACGAGTGGGATCTCTAACTTGGAGGCTAAATCTTTGAAGTTCTTAGCTAATTGAGCCCTGTAGCTCTTTCGGGTTAATCTTCTGTAAGATTGAACCTAACGAACTGGCTTTTTCTAATATTTGGGTTGTTTGTGGCACATGGTGTCATGCGGACGGGAGCTCCATTCCTAAGAGGTTGCACTCCCGTCAAATCCCCTTTTTCTGGAGGGATGGATATGCAGCGTGCTGTTCCGTCGTGCTGATTCATGATCCTAAAGGAGTTTCTTGCACCCTCATCCCCAGCTGTCGTTTCTACTAAGGTAAAAAGCTGGTCTGAGCGGGGGATTTCGGTATCACAACGCTGGGGTACAAGGTATGGATCTTGTCCTGCAGGGTCTGGTTGAAACTGCAGGCACATTTCACCAGACTCAAATTGCATGGTAAACCAGCCATACTCAGTTGGTGGTAGGTCTTTATTTAGGTCTTGGCTACCATGCAGCTTCGTTTTGATGAGCTGTGTGGTTTTGTAGTGACAATCAAACTGCACAGCAAACCCTTGGTCGCCAATCTGTAAGCATTTGCGTTGACGGCTTCCAGCAACCTTAGCATCATGATAGTAGTCTGAGAGGTCAGCATGAGTGAAGGAAATAGAGTTAAATCCGTCGACACAACGTTTGCCATTCCAAAGGTATTTTTGTTTTAAGCATCGATCTTTTTCACCAAGCTCAATATCCACATCAACAATTTGGTCAACTCTTAATTTTTCTAGCCTTAAAGCAATATTTCGGTCACTAGGCTTAAATACTTTGGTCTTACCTTCATACCAAACAATGGTTGTTTTTTTATCTTTTGATTGCCAGTAAAAAGAAGCAATGACTTCGTAGTTTGTATTTTTTTCGAGTGTCTTTAATTCTAGCTGCATCTCATTACAACGATTGACTTCCCGAGAGTTGTAGTCCTTTATAACCTTTCCACTGCTTCTTAACTCCGCATAAAAGTACCAGCCCTCTGCAATAAATTGGCTATCATTTGTAAAGCATTTGGAGATGATTTCCTCAATCCCGTCAGTAGACTGTGGGGTTGCCGTGAGGCTTAGGCCTGAGAGATCTACGCTTGATGCTGAGTTAGTTCTCACGTTGTTTGGAGGAACAAAATTCACTAAATCTCTTGGAACGGGAACCTTGACTCTGCCATTATCGTCAAAGACACCACCACCGCCCACACTGTTGTCTTGCTTTCTATCGTTGGTCTTGCAGGCCCCAAGTACTGTAAGAATCAATACTCCAATGGTAGCCAGGCAAATGGACTTGTACATAATGATCTCCTGAATAAGGCTATTTTACTGAGTTTTGTTACTCGGGCGTTTTATCGGAGCCACGATCCTTAGACTTTAGTTTAATTTAGCTTTTAACGTTAAATACTTAGCTGCTAACGTAGCCAAATAACTGTCTGAGCAATTGCTTCTTTCACATCTTCCACAAAAACCATGATATAGGGGCAGTCATTGATCTTTGCCACATGATCCTTCACTAAATTCCAACTATTGCGTTCATTTTCCGTCAGGCTACCCACCACCACACTCTTTGACTTACCATCATTAAAACGACGTTTATAGAGGCCTAAGATTCTTCCAACAGGATCTGTCACAATAAAATAACGCATAAAGTGACCCTCATCCACATCATCATGGAGAAACGAAACTTGTATCTTAAAACGATTATCTTTCGTGAGTTCCAGGATTTGGGCTTTAACGGAATGCTGAGCGACAAGGCTTCGGTGTAAATTAGTCTTGAATTTAAAGGGAGTTGTTATGAAACTATCGTGATCCTTATCGACTTCATAGCGTAGGTTTGCAGGAAGTTGAGGGCCCGCTAAACGGCTTCTTTTAAGCTCATACCCCGTTAGGGTTTTTCTATAAACAAGTGTTTTGTTACCCTGCCTTAACTGAAAAACTAGGAAAAACCTACGATGGGAGTCGAGGTTTATATTATTGATAATGATGTAAGGTGGGTAACCACTAGAAATTTTATCTGAAGAGTCAAAATACCGAACGGCTAGAGTTTTTTTATCTCCATCAGCAAACACGACTTTATCAATGTAACTCTCGGGTAACTGAGGAAACTTCAATAGAAATGCCAAGTTTGCTCGACTCAGGTTAGTTCCTGAATAAAACAAACCATTAATCCAAAGAAAACACTTTTCAGGTGGGCAGGTGAGTGCCGTTTCTGAGTCGACGATCTTTTGGTTGGCAGTATCGCAAGCATCTGTTGAGCCGTAGTTATTGGCAATCGCTTGTTCCGATGAATTGAGGCTGAATGAGCCTAAACCTAAAGCACCAAAAAGTCTATTAAATTGTCTTCGATTCACCTTCATGTTTGACTCTTCATCTGTCAAGCTGCCCGAATAAATGTTCGCAAGTAAAACTTATTTTCCACGAGTTTGTAGCAAATAAATTCTGGGTATTGGACCAGGTTATTAAACTTCTCTCCGTTTTCGGACAAGGTGTTACCCATTAAATCTGTAATAATATACCCTTTTAGTGCAGGTGACCCTGCAAAATATGAGTCCTCAGACCCCAATGTGTAAGTGCCTAAATCATGAAACCCTTGAACTATGTTCGGGTCAGGGCCAAAGCTAGGGGTCGCTTGGTTTTGAGCAAAATGCCCTGGTACGGAGCTGGGGCTCAGTCCAAATGCAGGCTTCCCACGAAAACTGTCAGAAAACGTGACATCATATTGCATTTCATGTTTGGTGACTTTGACACCAAACTGATCAGAAATTTTGTAAATAATCACCAGGCGCTTATCATCTTTCATCTGAATATTGTCAAATACAATTGGTTTTAAGGTTGTATTGTCATTAATATCAGCTGACTCTACGATACCTTTCTGTGCAATAATTTTGCCTGAATATCTTGCAAGGAACACATCAATTAGGTTTCCGTGTTGGTATTTCGGAAGGCTTAAGACCATCATGGATGACGATGAATCTCCATAAAATTTATACCTTGGTTCGAGGTTCTCATAAGCATTCTCAAACCCTTTCCAGTCTATGGTGTTTGTCTCAGCATTGCAGATATGATCTTCAGCAGCTGGCTCCGTTCCTAGGGGATTATCAAGTGCAGACCCCTCTTCTGATTCAGATGACTCCCCACTAGATTCTTCACCTTCTGTATCATTTACGGGCTCAATAACCTTTTTTTCGAAATCATCACGTTTTTGCAGTTTACATGCAGCTAAAAAAACAAAGCTGAGTTGTATGCAGGACCCAAGGCTACCTAAAAGCCGACGTCTTCCCAGGAAATCTTCAGAGTTTTTCAAAAATCGACTAAAAAAGTTAATAACCAACTCCTTTTAACGAAGAGCCTATCACTCTTTTCAAAGCACTGTCCCACTTTCACAGGCTTGCTGATCGCAGATGAAAGCTTCACCTCACCGAAGGTTTGGGGAGACTAAGTAGCTCCTTCCTCAGGCGTTATTGTGGGTTTTGCGGTACCGGCTCTCTGATCGGAAAATATATTTAAAGCTTTAGATTTATTGAAAAGATAAAAATTTCTTTTAATTTAGTGATCTTAGGGGCTTGTTGGACAAAGAGTAGGCAGCTTGGCTGCTAATCTATTGGCTCAGAAAGCTTTGTAAAGCAAGCTGAAGTTTCTGTGAGGATACATTATCATCTGTGGATAAAAGCTTTGTTTTGCAGGTGGTTACTTGGTTTTTGTGGGTTAGCTGCGAAAGAATCCGTCCCACTTGTCTACTGATTCCCTTTGCAGAGTCAATTAACTTGACATTAGTTGGTAAACTTTCAGCAAGTTCTTTCCTTAAGAATGGAAAATGGGTGCAGGCTAAGACGACTGTATCTACCTGGAACTTGTGAAAAGGTTCCAAAATTTCGGAAACAAGCTGTCGGTCTATATACCCTCCTAAAGCCTTCGCTTCAGCAAGCTGCACCATCTTGGAACTGCCAATTAAATGAACTTCGCAATCCTTTGCATGCTCTTTAATGAGGGTTCGAGTATAGCTGCTTTCGGTTGTGGCTGGGGTTGCCAAAATTCCAACGCGCTTCTGCTTGCTTTCCATCGCTGCAGGCTTGATTGCTGGGACAACACCGATAATAGGGATTTTGATCAATTCTCTCATAACGGCCAGTGCTCCAGTGCTTGCTGTGTTGCATGCAATGACAAGTAGGTCGATCGAATGACCCTGCACAAACTGTGGAACCAAAGACCGAAGCCGCATCAATAGCTCGTCTGCTGGCTTATCTCCGTAGGGAAAAAATTCTTGGTCAGCAAGATAAGTGTAATTCTGAGTTGGGTAATCCCTTGAAACTTCTGCTAAGATGCTTAAGCCACCAATGCCTGAGTCTATAAAGCCAATGTTGAAGCAATGCCTGTCAGTTGAACTGCCGATAAAGAGCCTCCTTCCCTGTTTATGCACGGAGTTTGCTTTCTTATAAAAAAATGCTTAATTTGACAAGGTATGGCGATAAGCTGTCTAAGAATATAATACAAATGCTAGATACGAACTGAAAAGACATTTGCAGGTATGAGTGATGGATTTGACGGGGATTGAAGATAGGCTGCAAGGGGTAAAACTGAGAACAAGATTTGCCCCCACCCCCAGTGGCTTTCTCCATTTGGGTCATATTGCTCATTGTATTTACGTTTGGGGAATAGCACGCTCTCTCAATGGGCAAGTGTTGCTTAGGATTGAGGACCATGATCGTCAGAGATCTAAACACTGTTATACCGAGAGCATCCTTCAAGATCTGGACTGGCTGGGTTTTGAGGCAGATGAAGGCTACCGCTCAGAAGTCGATGGAGAGTCTTTTGTACAGAGTGCTAACAGTAAGCTGTATGAGGACGCTCTGAGTTTGCTTAAAGAAAAGGGGGTCACCTATTTTTGTACCTGCAGTCGCAAACTCATTAAAGAGCGGATGAAATCAGAGGCTTCAGGACGTGGGTATGATGGCCATTGTCGTCAACTGAAGCATCCGCTTAAAGGGGATGCTTCCATTAGGCTTGAAGTTAACAGCAAAATGCTAAGCTTTTGGGATGCTACTCTTGGCGATTCTTTTCAGAACCCAGGCTTAGAATTTGGAGACTTGATGCTTAAAGATAGGAGGCTGAACTTTTCCTATCATCTGAGTGTTGTCGTGGATGATCTGCGTCATAAGGTTAATGTGCTTATTCGTGGACTCGACCTTCTTCCGGCTACGGGAGTTCAGTTGTATTTACGTAACCTTTTAGAGCAAAAGCCCACAAAGCCAATTTTTGTCCATCATCCCCTCCTGTACCAAAAGGACAAGCCATCAATAAAACTGAGCAAACGCAACTGGGATGCGAGTATTGCCAGCTTTCGCAAAAGTGGTTTTTCTGCGGACCAACTTATTGGCCAAGTAGCATTTGAACTTGGCTTAACAAAAAGCGAAGGCAAGCTTAAGGTAAGGGATCTGAAAAGCCTCTGGGCTTAAAGAACTTCTTCTATTTCTGAGCTATTACAGTATTTGGGGCCGCCCTTATAAGCGATGCGGCTATTAAGAAACTGTTCAATCTCACTGGAGCTGAAGCCTTCATGGTGGAGGCTTTTGACAATTTTTGCAAAGACTAGCTCTGAAGTTTGCTCGTTAATAGCAGAGTGGTCTTTAGAAAGGGATCGTTTTGCCACATCGTTTAAGTGTGAGGACTCCCACTCAAGGGCTTTTGGGATGTTGCCAAGGTAGACTTCCACTTCACGAAGCTGGGCTATCATTTTGGCGGCCCACTCGGGGCACCGATCATCAATTGGATCGCCGGATTGTTTGGAGTTCATAATTTGATCCTAAGTATCATATAGAGCCTCGTACTTACCTTTGTTTGCTTGGCGCGGTCAAGAGCTACTATAAATTATTCTAATATTTCAACTGTTTAAATTTAGTTTCAACAAAGGTTTCCTACTTAGGTAACTAAAAAGAGTACCCATAGAAATTTCGTAAGCCGGTTTGAAAGTAAATATTGTTACCGATGTATATAGGAGACCCAGTAATGAGGCCTTCTACTTGGTCGTACCATAATAGCTGGCCTTTGCTTATATCCAATGCGGCAATTCTACCTTGTGTGGAGGTGACATATAGCTTAGTCTCACCTGCTGTAATACTGCTGACGCTGACTCCTATATGGCTTTTCCAAAGCTCCTGACCTGTGATGGGGTTGAATGCGTAGATATAACCGTTGTGGGTTCCCACATAAAGGCGTCCATGCCGAAAGCTGCTATCTGTGATGGAGTTCAGCTTTACTGGTTTTTCCCAAAGGCTTTGCTTAGGGTTATTTAAATTAAGGGCTGTCATAACCCCATCGTAACGGGTTACCAGCAACATTTTGTCGATGACTAAGATCTCACCCACAACATCATGGAATCGAGACTCACTGAATCCTGGGTTGTGAGTCCAAATTCGATCTCCCGTTTTTAGGCTAAGGGCGATGATCTCACCTGATGATACGCCAAAGTATACGCGATCCTGGTGAACGGTTGGAGCTGCAAGGGTTCGAATCGTCAGGCCTTCGCTAGCGTTGCTATCATAAACCCAATTGACGGCCCCAGACTCGCTGTCTAGGGCGTAAATAGTTTGATTTGCAGTGACTACGAGCAGCTGTTTGTTAACTTTTCGAATGCGGCGAGAAGGAAAAGAGTCTAACTTTTGCTCCCAAACCTTTTCTCCAGAAAGTGCATTCACTTTCCAAATGCTGCCATTTCTAAATCCGAAAACTGCCCAGTTGCCAAAGCTGGCAGGGGGACAGGTCTGGGCTCCTGGTGATTTACGCCACCATTTTGGGGATAAGCCTGGAAGGATTAAGCCAGTTAGCCATTTGTCATCAAGGCTTCCTAGGAGAACTCCATTAGATTCTAGCCATCCACCATAATCTGCGACAGCCAAAGGCTTTTGCTTATCGAGTTCTGGTGCGAGCTTAAAAAAACCTGTTCTAGCAGGCTTAAAGTGCCTTGCATAGGTGCCCTCGATTTCACTTTGAGACTTTTTTAGCTCATACCCAGAGTGGTACGGAAGCCTTTTTGTCCCGCTGCAGGCAACAGAGCATGCAACGACAAAAAAAAGCAGGCCAGTGAGCATGCTACTTTGCTTTATTGAAGACTGAGCGTTGAAATTCACAAAGGCCTCCTAGATGAGAAGAGGAGCAAGGCAAGCAATATAAGATGGGCGCAAAAAGCGAGCCCTTAGCTTTTTTTACTGCTTCCTAATTTGAAAAGAATCACCAAATGTACTTCATGGCTTTTGCTTTTTGGGCCTCGGGTGAGGAATTGTGCTCGTTGATAAGCTTATCAAGAGTTGCAACCGCTTCTGTTTTCTTCTCTGCTAGAATCTCAAGCCTTGCTTTTGCAAGTAGGACTTTAGGAACCTCTTCATCACCAGCATGGCTCATAAGAGTGTCAACCTCTGCCAAGGCTTCGCTGTAGAGGCCCTGCTCTTCCAACAAAGATAGGTACATCAAACGGACTTGAAAGTGATAAAAGGCAAGATCTGAGTCAGCGTGAGCTAAAATATCTTCCGCAAGCTCAGTTGATTCTTTGAATTTTTCACCCTGTACCATCGCATTAAGAGCTGCGAGGCCGGCCCTCAAACCCTCAGGGTTATCTTTGTTAGCTTCATAGTAAGCGCGGTATTTTTTAGCCGTCTCGTCATGCTTTGGCTTGATTTCACTGATCTGTTTCTGCAAGGCTGCTTTCTTCTCAGCGAGCTCTGCAGATTCTGGAGTGTCGGCTTTTGCTTTGTCTAATTCTTTGAGCTTACGATCAATACCCGCCATCTCCGTTTGGAGGGCTTGGCTTTTTTTGCCTGCTTCTTCAAGCTCTTTGTTAAAAACTTCGTCGATCAAAGCAAGCTCTTCTCTTCGGCCTTCACCTTGCTTGCTTTGGTAGATTTTCCAGGAAATATTGACTGCCACGAGTAACAGCACAGCAACTAATGCGATGACAATCTGGACTTGGTTTGCGGCGCACCAGTCCGCGAACTTAAAGGCCTTCTTTTGGAATTCATCGGGAGCTTTGAGCTGCTGTTTACGTTTTTTTTCAGATACCATTGATAACCTCGAATCTTCCTTATCAGTAACTACTTGAGCTGAAAGCTGACAAGCTGAGATAATATAAACAAATTAATGTTTTTGCCTAGTGATTTTAATAAAAACACCATATTTTAGCTTGATTTCAGCGAATAAGCCATTTAACAAAGCATTTTTGGAGACCGCCGATGAGCACATCAGGATTAGCGCGTCATCTTGTGAAAGAAGGTTTTCTAACCGATAGTGATTGCCAACTGATCGCTCGCGATCATAGTAACACAGGTGCTGCATTTGCTAAAGTTGTTGTTGCCTTGGGTATCCTGAGCGAAGAAAAGTTGGCCCATTACTTGAAGGAAAAAACAAAATGTCCAATGATCCCTCACAAAGAGGTCTGTGCAACTCACCAGGATGCAGAGGGGGCTATCAGTCTACCTCTCTTACAGTCCTTAGAGGTTGTACCGCTTGAGCTAAGTGGCGATACTTTAACGGTAGCCATGGCCGACCCTCTCGACCAGAATACCTTACAGCAGCTGAAATTCTTTACCCCTTACAAAATCAAGCCTACGATCGCAACTTTTAGCAGCCTGTACCTGAGCTTGGAAAATCTGATTCAGGGCTTTTCAGCTCAAAAAACTACCCTAGAGAAATTCCTAGCTCATCATAAGTTAGCAATCCCCCCATCTGCTCCTGCAAGGCCAATTGAGGGTGCCAGTTTTAGGGATCAGAAGCCACCAGCAATCACTGAGGATACCGATGATAGTGAGGATGACGAAGACTATGACTCATATGATGACTTTGGAGATGAGTCAGACGACGCCTTCAGCAGTATTGATGAAAATGACGCAGACATAGATAGTGATGATGATCTAGGCGAAGGAGTTTCTTACTCTACCGAATCAGCAGAAGCTCCTGAGCAAGCGCAAGACCAGGACATGGGTGCTCATGGTGGCGTAGCAACTTGGGATGATTCCTCTCAAGGCGTCGAATCATTAGATGCGGATGATAGCACAAGCAGTGAGGATGTGGACTTTTGGGACGAAGTAGAGGGTAGTGGTGAGGGAACTGAGGGAGAGTCCCACACGGAATCCTTAACGGCAGGCAAGGTTGAGTTGTGGGATGACGATGAGCCTGCGCCATCTTCAGACGCACCAAGCTCCAGTAACACCTCAGGCAGCAACCTCGAGCCAGGTGGAAGCCAGCTTTGGGATGATGATGACGGAGTGCAAGAGGAGGCTCAAGCATCGGAAGGCCAAAGCCTTGCGGCAAGTAGTCAAGATGAAGACGATATGGACTTGTGGAGTGCATTAGAGGATGGCGACCCTGGCTCACCAGAGCAAGCGGTGGAGGCTTCTCAAAGTCCAGAAGTTGCAGCCGTGGCCTCGCAAGACCTAGCTCCTGAATCTGAAGAAATGGAGGGCATGGATTCTGGTGCTGGTTCAGAGAGCCTGGAGGAGGATCTTGCAGAACTGGATTTTGATGAAGACAGCAAAGGCTCCGCTGACGAGTTGCAGGCTGGGGGATCAGAAGGTGCCATCGAAGATGAACTAGGAGACCTATCATTTGACGAGGAGAGCTCTAGTGCAGGTGAGGATGGTTTGGAAGGATTTTCAGAGGATTTGGATGCTTCGGCAGAGGTGCCTGATGCAGAGGGTGGTTTAGAGGATGAGCTAGCTGACCTGTCATTTGATGAAGAGAGTTCTAGTGCAGGTGAGGATGGCTTGGAGGGGTTTTCAGAGGATTTGGAAGGGTCTGCGGAGGTCCCTGATGCAGAGGGTGGCTTAGAAGATGAGCTAGCTGACCTGTCATTTGATGAAGAGAGCCCTGAAGAGAGCTCTAGTACAGGTGACGATGGTTTGGAGGGGTTTTCCGAGGATTTGGAAGCTTCAGTAGAGGCCCCTGATGTAGAGGGTGGTTTAGAGGATGAGCTAGCTGGCCTATCATTTGATGAAGAGAACTCTAGTGCAGGTGACGATGGCTTGGAGGAGTTTTCAAAGGATTTGGAAGCACCTGCAGCGCTTACAGAAACGGATGGAGGGCTTGAAGATGAACCCTCTGATCTGCAGTTTGAAGAAGAGGGTGTAAAGGAAGATGACTTGGAGGACTTTTCGGAAGACTTAGGCGTTGGGAATGAGCATATGGATGAATTAGAAACGTCCGAAGAAAGCTTGAGCTCTGATGAAAACTTCCAAGGCATTCCCCACACTGAGAGTTCGCAGACCTTAGACAGTGCCACGCAAAATAAGGTCGAGTTGGAGAATTTTGATGAGTTACAAAACATGGATACCCAGAACTCTGATCCTGAGGAAGGCCTAATGGAGTTTGGGGAGGAGCTTGCATCCTTAGAAGGCGAGCCTGCCGAGCTTAGATCAAGCTCCGAAGAAGACCTAAAACTTTTCGATGAGGAAGAAAAGGAGAGCGAAGGCGCAGGTGCCTCAGAGCTATACGCAGCACAGCAAGATGTAGCAATTGGCTATTTGAATCATGGCATTGCGGGAACTAGCCTGGCTTTCACACCTGTCAAAGCTCAAGAAGCAGCGCAAGCTGCTTTAATAAAAGCAGGCTTGCCTCGTGGCCTAATTTTAAGGTTCGAAGGAGAGGAGTTGTCATATCTTAGCCATTGGAATGAAGCTTCGGTATCAATCGCGGCAGACATAAAAGCTATCAATCTTAGCTTGGAAGATATTCCTAGCGCTAAAGATGAACAGCTATGGTTAAATTTGGAACCTATGGGCCAAGGCTTAGAAATCCTTATTGGTGATAGCAAGCATGAGCTGCGGGTTCATTGGGGAAAGCTAAAGGAAAACGCTTCTGCAGTGACCGTTGCAAGTTGGTCAGACAAAGCTTTTCATGGAGAGCAATTGGAAGTTTTATCTGCGAAGCTTGTTGATCAGCTCGCTCGTAAGGTCATGTAAGAGAAGCCTGGGGTTGCACCCCAAGTTGAAACACTTATTTATTAAACGCTAACACGAGCACCGATTAAGAATGCCTGTGAAGTAATATCAGTTTTGGCTTTAATTTTAGTCTGATCGTCCTTTATTTCCTGCTTTTTATTGTTGTATGAGTATTCCACCAGGGCTCCGACCATTTCCGTCACCTTAACATCGGTGCCCACATTGATTTGGTAGCCAGAAAACTCTCCACTCGCCTTCATTTTCTTACCAGTGTCATCTTTAGCCTCGAAGGTCACACTTGAAAGAGCTTCGAAAGTATAACCCATTTTTACATATGGCATAACAATATCAGTGCCTACGATTTCAGCAGGAACCCAAGCTTTCACTTCTGGGGTGATATCCCATCCAAATGCAGTCTCAGTATTGCTTGAAAAATCGTTTTTGTTGTAATCGGAAAGAGTTGCTCGAAGGCCTACTGCGACACGAATTTCAGCCATTGGTTGGATATGAGCACCTACAGAGTAATCATTTGCTTGGAAGCCTGAAGTGGTTTTTTCAACTTTGTTTTCATTCCACCTGCGACCAAGGGTAAAATCTCCATCGAAAGAGACCGCTCCAGCTTGAAGTGCTGAGCCAAAAACTGTTGCTAATACGGCAGCTTTACCAATTTTTCTATTCATGTTTTTCTCCATCTGTTTTGGATCATTTGCGAAATACAAGGGTATCAACCTTGTACTTGATCATTGGATATTCCAATAAAACGAGCTACAACCTGAATTAATCTAACCCCAATTGATAGCTTAAACAAGTAATTCAAGTAGGTCTTCTTTAGTTAAATTAAAAGAGTTTCCAGCAGTGCTGATCACTGAATCTGCTAGCGCTCTCTTCTTGTCCTGCAAAAGTAAAATTTTTTGTTCTACTGTGTCTTCGCTCACCAAACGAGTGACGATAACGGGCTTTTTTTGACCGATTCTATGAGCGCGATCTGCTGCTTGATTTTCGGCTGCAGGGTTCCACCATGGATCGGTAATAAATACATGGTCTGCTGCGGTCAAATTAAGACCAACTCCCGCAGCTTTGAGAGACAAAAGCAGAACTTTTACAGTTTCATTGTTCTGGAATTGGTCAACAATCTCTTGGCGATTCTTTGTTTGCCCATCAATCCTGAGGCATGGAATAGACTGTTTTTCCAATGCCCCTTGAATCAAATCTAGAAACTGGGTCCATTGGGAGAAAACAAGGCACTTGTTATCGGTGCCAAGGCTGTTCTGAAGGCATTCCAATATAAGGTTTAGTTTTGAAGAGTACCCTTCTTGTTCCGCCCCACTTGGCAAAAGGCCCAAATGGCACGCTGCTTGCCTTAAACGGAGAAGGAGCTCGAGAGCTTGGATTACTTGCCCACCGTTTGCGAGCTTGTCTAACACCTCTTTTCTGCTTGCTAAACGTAAAGCCTCGTAAGTTTGACGTTCATGTTCGCTCAGAGTGCAATAGCGAACCAGGTCGGTCCTGGGTGGTAAGTCCTTTGCAACTTGGGATTTAAGCCTCCGTAAAACGAAAGGCTTTACTCTTTTTCTAAGCCTTTCCCCTGCTTCTTTGTTTCCTGCTAGGATAGGCTTAACATAGGACTTTTGAAAGTGCTCGTAGCTTCCTAGAAGTCCTTTATTCAGGAAATTAAAGATGCTCCACATGTCCTCAAGCTTATTTTCTACGGGGGTACCGCTGAGTGCTAACTTGAAGCCAGCTTTCAGGCTGAATGCTGCCTGTGCAGATTGGCTGCGTGGGTTTTTAATTGCCTGGGCTTCATCGAGTACTAACATGTCAAAGCCCAATTCATCGAACACTGCAAAATCCATGCGTAAGAGTGCGTAGCTTGAAATAATAACCTGGGCGTTAGCGTCTATCTTACGGTTTAGGCCATGGAAGATGGAGCATGTTATGTCAGGCCTGAACTTCTCTAGTTCCTTTCGCCAGTTTTCTAGGACGCTGGTGGGCGCAATCACAAGGGTTTTTCCCTGGATGCATGCTATTGTCTGTAAGGTTTTTCCTAAGCCCATATCATCAGCTAGTAAGGCGCCCATTCCTGTTTGTTGGAGGAACCTTAGCCAATTGTAGCCTTGTTGTTGATAGGGGCGCAGTTCCGCTTTTAGATCAGAAGGAAGTTGGGAGTTTGGGATTTTATCAAATTTTTCAAGCAGTTGTTTCCATTCATTCAACTCAAAAGGTGTTTCTATGTCAAGGTCCTGGTAGAGCTCAGCTAAAGCCGGCAGCATACAGGTTGGTAACTTTTCAGACTCATCTTTTGAGCCCAATAAATCAAGGATTTTGGAACCGTGAGCAGCAAGGAAGTCTTTCGGAATTGGAGAGAACCCTCCATCCAAAAGCGGCACCAATGGCTCTTCGTTAAGCCAAGCATTGAGCACCTGCCTGGGGTCAGCTAACCTTTTGGAAGAACCTTTTTCTATGGAAGAAAACTCGATCTCAAACGGGTTGTCAGGGCTTATGTTTTGAGGGAGGCTGACCCTTAGCTGAGGGTAGACATGAAACTGCTGTTTTCCATCTCCTATCATTTCGAAGCCCTTAAGCTCGACTTTCTCAATGAAGGAAATCGCTTCAGAAGCGTGAAAACTCATAGGCGTAAATAGCTCTGAACCTGGAAAACGTCTGCTCAACTCGTCCTTAAGTTTCCGCTCTTCTTCGACCATCCTAATGGGAATTTTTTGCTTGTTTAGCGATATGAGGCGACCATCTTGTATTTTTGCACTGACTGGATCTCCGTAAACGATAATGGGGCGCGCCAAAAGATTCGAGCCCTGAGCTTCACTTTCCCACGCTAATCGAGGTTTTGTATACTCGGTGCTCGGAAGCTTCTCAGACCTAACTATGAGGGGGAGCGCCTCTCGGAGCTTGGGTACAATTTCAGAAACAAGAAAAGGAATTTCTTTCTGCCCAAAATGCCGACCTTCCCGCAACATGGTCCTGATATCTTCTGCCAAATTTACCTGCAAGAGTGGATGTAACTCTGGTTTATTTTTATCACTTAAAACGGCTCCGTTGTTGAAAACCTTTGTGATCATTGAGTTTTTTTGGCTTTTTATGTGAACCCCACTGGGAGTGTCTACGATCGATGCCGTGGCCCCTAGGGGGTCAACTTTACATTTAACCTGATTGCCATCCAAATAGACGCGTTCACATCCTTGGAGGCTTTTTATAACCTCCTTAAGGATTTTAGCTGGTAATATACCCCCCTTACGGTTGCCATCTATCACATGATCAACCGTAAGATCTTCTTTTGTTGGTGCTAGCGCAGGTCCATCGATCCGTCCACTTGCTAAGGCTGACAGAGACACCCCAAGGACTTCTTTCTTGCCATCTTGTGAAACAAAACGAGTGAAGTTTAAAGCGTCAGCATTTGAGGTAAAGTGGTACTCAATATCTGCAACCTTTACGCTTGCCTGTGGTAGCTTGACTCCCTGCTCATTGGCTCGCTTTATTGCTATGACAGCAGCGACTACGTGCTCACAGGGGTCTTCTTTGCTGCCGCAATCACAGTTCCAATCTTCATCGTCTGGCCAAAGAGTCGTCACCGGGTTAACAGCCTTATTAGGCTCCAATACGGTGAGGATGACCTCATCTTGGCTCCATTCTTTGCCCAGAACTCCACCTTGCCTACTTAGCTCGACTCCTTTAGACCAGGTGCTTGCATTGGCAGCACTGCGGACTGCTTTGAATAATTCTTTCATGAAAAAATTGCCACTTCACTGTTTTCAAGTTGGAAAGGGAAGGAAATTAGTGCTCTGCTGAGTGGTTTGAGATGCTGAGCGCAATTTTCTCTGCCAGCATCGAAAAGGCTTTTGCCTGTGGCCTCCTCTTCTGAAGGCTAATGGGTTGGCCAGTATCACAGGCCATGCGAATTGAAGCGTCCAATGGAATCTTTGCCAGGATTGGGATATTCCTCTGCTTAGAGAAATCTTCTCCACCGCCTTCGCCAAAAATGTGCTCTTCGTGACCACAATTGGGACAAGCAAAGACTGACATATTTTCCACCATTCCAAAAACTGGAACGTTAAGGTTGTTAAACATCGATAAAGCTTTATGTGCATCGATCAGAGCGACATCTTGAGGAGTGGATACGATGACTGCCCCTTCAATGGGGAGGCTCTCGATGAGCGATAATTGAACGTCTCCAGTTCCTGGTGGAAGGTCTATGACCAAGATATCAAGCTCTTTCCAGGCAACATCAAAGCAAAGCTGTTCGATTGCTTTACTGACCAGAGGCCCCCGCCAAATTACAGGGTGATAAGCATCGGAAAGAAAACCAAACGATACTACTTTTACATTATGAGCAATTAAAGGAATAAGCTTTCCATCTTCATCAATTTCCATTGGGCCTTTAGTGCCAAGCATGGTTGGTCCCGAGGGTCCATAAACATCAGCGTCCATCAACCCGACCTTGTGACCCAGCTTACCGAGAGAGATTGCTAGGTTCGTGCTAACGGTTGATTTTCCTACCCCTCCTTTTCCAGAAGCCACCACGATGATGTTCTTCACTTCTGGAATAGGTCTTTTCCGAACGTTAATTCCAAAAGGGTTGGGACTGGTATTGATGCTAACTGGGCTTGTGGGAGCTTGCTTGTTACCTTTTGCATCTGCTTGGGTACGTCTAAAATAAATTGTAAAGGGGTCTTGAGGGAATTTCTCTCCTAGTTGAGAAAGGAGCTGCCTTTCGATCAAGATTTTATTGTCAAGCTCAAGGCCATCAGACCCCACGTGGATCTGCCAATTATGCTCGCCACGAACGATATCAAGCAATCGTGAGCGCAGCTTATCGGGTGATTCCCTCTCTAGGCCGCTCCCAAGCTTTTGTTTGATCTCGCTAAGGGCAGAAAAAACAATGGATTTAAGGTCTTTTTCATTTCTGTTAGCAGTTTCCATGAAGCTGTAACCTTGTTTTTTTAATGATTCTAATATGATCGAGCTCTAAGGGCGGATCGCTGCGCATCTACAAACGCTTTTTTATACAATGGATCAAAACAGCTGTCACCCTTCATTCGAGTTGGGGGGCATTGCTATTTATTTCAGTGATAAGTTAAAAGTATCCGAAGTCCACTGCACTCTCAGGATTCTTTACCATGAGATGCATAAGGTTGATGAGAGCTATTTGGAGGGGCCATGGGATCGAGGCTTAGTTTATTCGTCGGTATTTTTTTTGGCGGGATAATCACGTTCTATTTCTTGTCCACAATTGAAGCTGACCCTGAGCCTTCCCAGCTTTACTCAGTGGCAGAAAGGGATACAAAAACTTTGAGCCTCAGTCGTTCTGAGGTGCCCATTGATCCAGGTGCTTCTCCAGTGCCTGAGCAAGAAGAAGCTGAGTTAAGGCTTTCTCGTGAAGAAGTTAAGGCCATCAAGCTCATAAAGGCTAGATTTTTATCTGGAGACTATCTGACTAGCCTAAAGTTGATAGAGACTCACCTTGAGCAAGAAGAACACAGTGAAGATTTTCTGGAGTGGTTGCAAAAACAGCTTCAAGCTGTTTTAACGGCAACCGGATGGATGAAAATTAAAACAGGTGATTGTGAAGGGGCCTTAACGGATTTAGCCCGTGCTGTGGAGTATGGAAAAGACAAAGCCATATCTTCTGGGATGGCCTACTGCTATCACCAATTACGCCTATGGGATGATGCACGGGCAGAATTTCAATGGTACCTCGAACGTGAGCCAAAGGATATCAATGCGATCAATTTATATGCTGATGTCCTGGAGTCATCTCGAAGTTATGGTCAAGCGGTTCAGGTATTAGAGGATGCTATTGAATACAGTGAAAAACAAGATGAAATCGAGCTACTGAGGCGAAAGTTGTCAGCTATGAAAAAAAAAGAGGTTGAGAGCTACTTCCAAGAGCACAGCCAAAGCCGTAATTTTAGTTTGCTATTCCATGGAGAGGTTTCCAGTCAGGTCGCTGAATGGGTCTTAAGCACCTTAGAGAAAGCTCATGAAGAGTTGATTGAACGATGGTCAATGAAACCTCTGAGAGGGCCGGTTGAAGTGGTTATCTACTCCCAAGAAACCTTCACCGACATTATGATAGGTGGTCCTCACTGGATGGGAGGGGTTTTTGACGGGCGCATTCGAATTCCCCTTATATATCACGGGCTCACGGAACAGCAGTTCTGGGACAACCTAGCAACGACCCTAAGGCATGAGCTCGTACATGCAGTGTTTGCGGATATGACCAGGCGAAGACCTCTGCCAGCTTGGTTTGAGGAAGGCTTAGCGCAGCGGTTTACATGTGAAGGGCTTGCGTGTAATGTACTAGAGGCTTTGCCAACTCCAGGTGATTTCTTTTCGGAAGCTGACTTCGAGCAATCATTTACCCAGTACGGCACCGAAAAGGCCAGCGTTATTTACAAGCAAAGTCTGTATCTAATCCTTTGCTTAGAACGGATGAATGGATTCGGGAGTTTGAGAGATGTGGTTGAACCAATCACTCATCAGGGGCCCTTGGATTCTGATAGCATCTTAAAACGCATGGGAATAAGTTTTGAATCCCTGGTAAGGATAGCTGGCGAGAGCTGGCAAAAAAGAGAAGATTTAACAAGCAGCAGATGATGAGGCAAGAGGGCTCGTTGGGAATTAAAATTATAGCAAAAAATCGGAAGGCGTTTCACGAGTACGAAATTACGGACCGGTTTGAAGCAGGCATAGCTCTTCAAGGTACCGAAGTAAAGTCAATGCGTCAGGGCAAGGTTAACCTTGGGGATGGCTGGATTTCTATTGATGATCAAGGGGAAGCCTATTTAAAACAGGTTCATATCAGTCATTATAGTCATGGAAATATTTACAACCATGATGAAGCAAGGCCCCGTAAGTTACTCTTAAAAAAGCAAGAATTAAAGAAACTCTCAGAGCAGGTTGAGAGGAAAGGCTTCGCATTAGTGCCTCTAAAGGCCTATTTCAAAGGTCAGTTTATCAAGATCGAAATCGGTGTTGGTAAAGGGAAAAAGGCTCATGACAAGCGCGATAGTAGTAAGGAAAAGGATGCTCAACGAGAAATAGAACGTGCCATAAAAGGCTCCAAATATTAGGTTTGTCTTACCGAGCTATTTGAATCTTGTTCCATTTGCGAGTTGCGACCGAGTAAATTGAAATCGATTCAGTGTTATCAGTTATCTTGTTTCTGAGTTCTATGGCAACATATGCCCCATCTGGAGAGATGGCCTCAAAGGCTACATACTGATTATTTGGTGCGGTAAACGTTGATAACAACCAGCTTTTTTCGTAGTCAAAAATAGCAGCGTTTTTTATTTTCTTCCTCTGCTTACGTGTTGATGCAGCAATCACCGCTACTTTCTTAGAAAAATTAACCTTCAAGTGTGTGTTATCTAATTCGAAAATTCTAGGTATGTAAATGGTATAAACCCTTCTTTTAGGGCGACCGCTCCATCTGGCTAGCTCTATGATTTCTATGGAGTGAGACTTGTCTTTGTAGTGAGCGACGCCAAATAAATTCTTTTGGTGAATCAGTTTGTCTCCAGGTTCAAACATAACACCCCCTGCCATTTTACCCTGGCCCTCATAGGCTACAAGGCCTCGTTTGTTGTTATCTACTTGAGTTTGCCAGGTGTAATATCTGTTGCGACCCGAGTCTAAATACAACAAGATTTCGTTTTTATTTGTTTTGACATAGCTTGTTCTGACCTGGTAGCTTGCGAAGTCAAACTCCAATGCATTGCTGCGAGAGAAATCATACAGGCTCCATAAGCCGGACGTCTCGATAGATTGCAAATCTCCCTTTCCTTGAATCACCCGAAGCTTGCCCCTGCTAGACTGTGGATTTTGCATGGTAAAGCTTATGTATCTAGAAATTCCTCGGTAACAGTGGTTAGGGTTTTCATTGAAAACAACCGCTATCACCGCAATCAGAGGGTCTCCGTGGGGTATGATGCTCACTGTTTCCGGGAGGTTTAACGATATAGTAGCCTTTGCCTTGAAAGACTTAAGATCGATTTTGTAGAGGCCATATTTTCTCAAGGCGGGTTCAGTTGTTTTGCCATCACCTTCTTTGCCAAGTTGGGCAAAGTGGTAATATTGCGATCCTTGCATGAAAAATCCGTAGCCACCAATGGGGCTTGCCCAGTCTAGATTACAATCAAACAAGAGCTTTATGGGTGGCTTGGGAATGCTTGGAATTTGCTTTGTTTTAGGTGATTTTTGAGCATTTGCAGTATGGACAATAAATGTCTGCATAAAGGCTAATCCCAGCAAACGCAGTTTAGTTCTAAATATATTTCTTATAATCATATGCTTATTTGTCCTAGGTTCACCCACCTTCACAAGGCCTCCTCATTGACGGGGAAGGTTGAACAAACTCATAGCTAAGAGAAGAAAGGGGTAAGCTTCTCCCTGGATAGTTGCGGTGAATCGCACCCTCATCAATTTAATTTTATCATAAAAAAGCTCTATTTTTATTGAGGGAAGAAATTCATAATGATGCTTCTGTTGCTTGATGCTATCGTTGCTGGTCGATCGCATGACTACTTTTTTGGGCAGATGATTCTTTGCTCTTGCCTTATTCTGTGGTCTAATCATTTCATATATCTATGATTTTACGCCTATTTGTGCTATCTTCGTGCTGCATTGGGATTTTTTTTATATGAGGTAAAAAATCATGCAAGTGAGTCAATATAACGAGAAGTTGTATGAAGGGTCCAAGCAAGAAATTCCTAGCATTCACCGAAACAACTGGAAGTTGTTTTCCGACGAGAGTCACCTTGTACTACTGCATATTCCCTCTTCGACCTTACTCACTGTCTTGCCTCGTGCTTTGACTGGTGGGCAATGCAAGGAGAACTGCCCGCTTTGTTTATTCGAAAAGCAGGTGCAAATTGCAAAAAAGCCTGCACCGGTTCTTGATATTTCTGCGATCGCGTTAAATGTTGTTGAGTCCTGTAACCTGCGATGTACCTATTGTTTTGCAGGAGAAGGTGATTATGGCAAGCCGAGCGTCATGAGCATTGATATTGCCAAACAGGTTATCCAATTTTTTACTCAGAAGCGAAACCAGCTTCACATTGTTTTTTTTGGAGGTGAGCCCCTTTTAAATTTTAATCTTATTGAGCAAATCGTGCACTGGTGCGAAAAACAGTCCACTAAATCTTTCTCCTATGCAATCACCACCAATGGAGTTTTATTGAAACAGGCTATTCTTGAATTTTTTAAAAAGTATCAGTTTGAAGTGAAGATCTCTTATGATGGTCCCTTGTTGCAAGAGAAACAGAGGTTTGGTGCTGACAATCGCCCAAGGCTAGGGGCGGTTGCTGAAAAGAAGCTGCAAAAATACTCTTCAGCTTTAGCAGATTTGCGAAGTATAAAAATACGCTCAACTTTTGCTGTCAATCACTTACCTGACTTTTTTAGTAATCTCATTCGTAGCCTGAATAGTTTCAACTATAAAATAGCCTATGCTCGAGCAGCTGTGAAGGACAGTGGATTTAAGTTTACGATCCAAGATGCTAAGAAACTTAACTCTGTTCTAGAGAAACTCGTTGACTTTTACTTAAAGCAAGGTGATTTCCATTCATTGTTACGGATTTCAAACCTAAAAAAGTTCATCATGATGGTGCATCATGGAGATTATCATCGCAATTTTTGCGGAGCTGGAATAAATTATCTGTCGGTTTCAAGCAGTGGAAGCTTTTACTTATGCCATCGATTTACTGAAGATGAGGATGAAAGCTTAGGAGACTATGAGAATGGGTTTAATCTAAATAAATTCAATGAAATTGCTTCCATCCGAACGAATAAAACAGAGCCTTGTTCCAGCTGCTGGATGCGAAGTCTGTGTGGAGGAGGGTGTTTTCATGAGCATAAAACTGCGAGTGGAAGTATTGCACAAATTGATCCAATTTTTTGTATGCTGCAAGATGCAGAGATAAAGCAATCAATTCGCATTTATTTGCTTTTGAAACATGAGGCTCCAGAACTTCTTGACTGAGCAAGGGAACCTAACTGAAAAAAGCCATATCAATAGCATATTTTTCGCCTTTTTTTGCATCCTACCCATCGCAATCGTTCTCTATGTTTTTTATGGTGAAGAATTAAGGCTCAGCCTTGAAAATGATCTATTTGATATTCGTACCAGGATAAAGCCACAAACAGCAGATACTTCTCGGGTGGCTGTTGTGACCATCAGCCAACAGGATATTGCTGCGATTGAGCAGAAAAATGCTCAAGTGCCAAAGCTATCATCAATTAGGCAAATTATCGATGCCTGTTTTAGCTCTAGTCCAGAGGCTGTTGCCCTTGTGATCCCTCGGCATGATGTGGACTATGATTCTGGCGAGTTCGATGAATTCCTCAAGGTTCTCGATCAATACTCAAATCTCTATCTGGGAACCTTTGACCTAAATTACCGCCAACCCACGGGAATTTTGATGCCTACGGGCTTGCTGTCTTACCCGGACCAAGAATTTGGGAGTGGGACGATTCGGACTTACCGAAGGGAGGTGACTCGGACCTTACCACTTATGAGCTATCGCGAAGACAAGCTGGTTCCTCAGTTGATGAACCACATCGCACAGAAGTATTCAAGTCAAGATAATAAACTGGCTTTGAAACAGTTGAATTTTAGCCGGATTGCTGAAAATAAGCTTGAGTTAGCAGATTTGAGTCCTTGGGATCCTGACCCTCCACCCGTACCCAATGTGAAGCTAAACTTTATCGAATCCCATATTTTCTTAACGGTTAATTCTGCTGAGCTCGTCGTGAAAGGATTTGACCCAAGGTTAACAGGCAGAATAGTGGTGATAGGGTATACCGCTTATCGCAGGAGAACCTATGCCAACCGTGAAGGAACTCATGTCAATACACCATGGGAAGGAGATGGAAATCCCGAGGTTTTTGGAACGCCCCTCATTTATGTCCTTGCTGTCCTACTACAAAATCTATTGGAGGGCGCATGGCTCTCGGACGCACCCTTTAAAGTGAATGCTATACAGACATTAGCTGCAAGTCTGGTCAGTTTTGCAATATGGAGAATGCCGCCTTTCCTAGCTGTATCGCTTTTTTGCCTCTTACTTGCATCCCTAACTTACTTGCATAGTATCCTCTTCGCCATAGCACATGTACATATACCCTTGGCAGATACCCTGCTTTTTTCAGTATTGAGCACAATTGCTGGTGCTTTTGTTCGTGCTCACTACAATAGCAGGCAATTCGTGAAACGCGAGGGTAGGGCAAAAGCTAAAAAGAACTTAGCCCTCATTCAAAGTCGATTTCTTAATCGATTTGCATTTGAGCTTTATGAGTACAACAAGCAGATTAGGCTGCTACTTTCACCACATGCTCACTCCGAGGGAATTCCAGGGGCAGCTCGTAAAGTTTTTTCTAAAGCGCTTGGAAGCTGTGAGGAGCTAGGAGACTATTTATTTGGTATTAAGCAATATGCAAGTTTGAGAGAAGACCAGGGCAGGAGCATCAGGAAGGAAAGGGTCGCCTTAAATGAGCTCTTTGCAAACGTATTGGCTTTGTTTGAATCCCTTATTGAAGAGCATGAAGTTAAGATAAATTTGCAGTGTCCAGATCAAACATTTATTTGCACAGATAAAATATTTTTAGAGCCCATCTTGTTTAATTTGATTTCTAATGCGATCAAATACTCCCCTAAGGGTGGTCACGTAACCCTACGAGTGATGGATTGGCAGGGAGAGTATGTCAAGATTGAAGTCATCGATGAAGGGCCTGGAATTCCGCTTGAATTTCAAAGGAAAATCTTTGAAAAATTTTATCGGGTTAAGAATGATCAAGTATACAAAGTTAAAGGGAATGGGCTAGGGCTGTACCTTTGTCATTATTTTGCAAAAAAAATTGGTGTCAAGGTGGATGTGTTTTCAGAAGTTGGCAAAGGAGCAAACTTCTCATTAGTGGTGGAAAGGCATCGTTATTGATCTGCTCTCAAATACTTGGAAGATAACCTTATCCGGGTTATACCGGAGAATATGGTGGTTTGATGTTATCTACCCATTTATACTTTCAGCATCTTTATTTACAGGTTTAACTTATCTTATCTACCATGGAGAAAAGCATCGCAGTATCTCTGGAAAAGTTGAGTTAAACTTCATTGAGTTTAGTTTGAGGGCGGCAAGTCCCAGGCCTGTAGTGAACTCGAATGAGGTGGTAACTGTAACGTTAAAAGATTTCGACCTAAAGTACTTGGAACACTATTCACATCGAGGTTATCGGGACGTAAGCATTGCAGAGTATGCTCGGCTAATTTCTTCCCTGTTAAAACATGGTGCAAACTACATTGTGATTAGCTGGATTCATGGTCAAAAAGACATTCCTTATGAGCGATATCAACCACTCCTCGAGGTTCTTAAAAATAAACCAAAAGATAGAAAGATCGTCTTTGCCGTACAGCCGTTTGTGAAAGACTATATCCCAAAGGAGCTTGGGGTTTATGCTGAGGTTATGGAAGCTGATCCATGCCAGAGAGGGATTCAAACGGTCTGCATATATCAGTCTCACTGGGAAGATTGGATCATTCAAGAGATTGTCAGGGATGTTTGGCAAGCGAAATCGGAGCAGAGAGAAAAGCAAGTTATCTCACAAAATCTTCCACGAATTTTTCCCAGTTATCTACTGTATTTTAATAATGTTTATGAATTTCAAGATTTCTCTTATACCGAGCTGAATGACATATGGTTTCCCGAAGCATACTTTAAAGATAAAAAGATTTTCTTGGGGAATGGGCTCATTCAAAGTCGCCTCGGAGACAATGTTGCTCTGGGAAGGGTGGGAACCACCTTAACACGCAAGGACAAAGACCCACCTAGTATCGTTGGAACTCCCTACCATAAGTATTGGGCGCAGATTGCACAGCTATTTATAGATGATGCCCTTATCACTGTGATTCCATCATGGCTTTCATTCTCTATAGCTATTATCTTTGCTATTTTTATCACCTTATGCTTAGCATATCTGGGTGGCCCAGCCTCTCTTGCAGCATATTTGTGCATTGCTATCCTTGCTCCGCTGTTTAATGCACTTTTGATCCGTTTCTTCCATCTCTATATTCCTATTTTTGATACTATTTTTGCAGGTTTGTCCACATTCATCATCGTGACATTTGCCAAGCTTTCACTGGAGTCTTTTCGTCATTGGCAGCTTCATATTCGTCAGAAAGAGAATGAAGAAATTGCCGATATTAAGGGGAATTTTATTTCTCTAGTGAGCCATAATCTAAACACACCAGTGGCTAAAATGCAGGGAATCTTGGATATTTTATTGAGACTCCCTATGAATAAGCTGGTGGGCTTAGACTTGGATAGAGCCTCTCGCCTTGTGGCTCGCATCCAGTTAAGTATTCGTGCTGTGCTGGTCGCAACAGCGATAGAAGACGGTAAGCTGAATCACGAGCCCATGAATATTGATGCAATCATGCGAGAGTTTAAATCGCTGATGTTTTCTCCATTAAAAAGGCTTGGGTTTAGTATCAACATGAGTTTAGATTCTCAGCTGGAGGAGCTATCCCAGATTCCATTACGCTTTGATAAAAGGTCTCTAGTTGGCACCATTGGATCCTTGATTGTGTTACTTTTTCCCCATGATGATCGCCCCGTTACAGTCAGCTTGAGCTTACGCATAGATGAAGATGAGCAAAGTCGCGATACGTCAGAAATATTAGTGTGTGAATTGAGTTGTTTGGACAACTGGTTCTCTCCCATTATCAGCTCTTATTTAAAAGGAAAGGGTCAGCAAGAAGCTAGCCATAGACTTCTTTTAGGTGCGACCTTATTGGAAGATGTTTCAGCCAACCTCGTTATGCAGGTCATGTATACCTACCAAGGGACTATCCAACTGCATGAAAACCTGGATGAAAATGGCGGCAAAATTCTGCTGAAGCTGAAGCCTAAATCTAAGTAGTGAGCATCCGGAAATGAAATTTCTGGCTAATGCGAACTATCCTGAGCTCAGTGACTTTAGTCGCTTAGCGAATGGATCTCCTTCATCAAGGAACAGAAAACACTTTTTCCGGATGAGAACTAAGGTAACTCCAAATAAATGTCCTACCCATTGATGGTTAATTTTAGTACAGTTCTGGCCTGTGATTGCGTACTCTATGAAGGCTGAAATGGACGAACTATCTTCGAAACATCTGCAGACAATTAAACAAGCTTCAAAGTATCTGAGT
>JABSRF010000180.1 GCA_013215275.1 Oligoflexales bacterium
CATCCGTTTCTACCAAAATATAGCGTTCTGATCACACATGAATAGTGGGTAGAATATTTATTTGGAGTTACCTAATTTGCCTTAGTCTAAACCTTCAAGCATCCACGCACAGTGGACGGGTTGTAACCGAAGATGGTAGGCCGATCACTGCGGCAATTGTAAAAATCAAAGGAAGTAGTCAACATTTCTATAGCAATGATAATGGATATTTTTCAATCCCTCGAACTCCAGAAAATGGGATTATAACTGCTTGGAGGAGCGGCTTTTATATTGGAACTATGGGGCAAAAGTCTAATGTTATTGTTCTAAAGCCCCTACCTGTGGACAACATTGATTACCAATTTATCCATCCCATAAAGCACCCCGATAAAGGAAAGCGATGTGTCAGCTGCCACAAGAAAACAGTCGAAGTATGGGAGAAACATGGGCATTCTCAAGGTGAAAAAAACCAAGTTTTTTTGGCCTTAAAAAATGAGTTTAAAAAAGACTACCCCAATTCTCAGGGAAGTTGCAACAGCTGTCATGCTCCGATAAATGCAAGCTCGGTTACTTGTGATATCTGTCACAAGATAAATAAATTCAACAAGAATTCCCCAGGGCATGGCATTCAAAGATATGAACTCATGAGGCCTACAGATGGAATGCAGCTTGTGATTGGACCTCTCAAAGACGTCTCAAGAGGACATGATACCTTTAGCGAAGTTTTTAGAACTTCAGAGCATTGTGCTGGCTGCCATAGCGCTAAGCACCATGGAAAAGACACTTATGATACCTATACTCAATGGCTAAAAAGCCCGGCTAAGAAAGATGGAAAAATATGTCAAGACTGTCACATGCCTCACCCTGAAAAAGATAGATTTATTGCCAATGGATCTAGCGCAATTCTAAGGCAAGCCAAATCTATACGAAATCATTCTGATCCTACGATGCTAAAGAAAACAAGAATGAAATTCATTAATTTCATGCTTGAAGCGACGAGACTGGATCAGTTCTTAGATGTTAAAGTCATCGTTTCCAACAAAAATTTAGCTCACAGTTTTCCCAGCCGCAGCCCTTTTCGCAACGCATATGTTTCAGTTTCTGCTCGCTATTTTGACCACTCCAAAGTGCCTCAGACCTCGGGACCAACTTTGCCATTTGATAATGCAAGCGGATTATTTTTAGCTAAAGTACTGAAGCCACGCTTCCTTATAGAAAGCTATAAAAAGGGAGCGTCTCGCAAAACAAATCCTTGGGGTGAGTTTTTTTGGTGGCCATTTACCCTTAAGCAAGATTCGCGAATACCACCTGGAAAATCGAAAGTGGAGAGGTTTTCATTTAAATTAGTCAGACCTGACCCCGTCGTGATTAAAGCTGAATTGGTGTACCAAAAATATTTTAAAGAAATGGAAAAGAAGTATCGTCTTCCAAGTAGTGCCGTTACACTAGATTCCATCGAGATAGTCAGATGACTAAAAGAATCAATCGGAAGGCAAGTAAACCCAGAGGTCTGGTTTACCAACGTTGCAGTGTACTGCCCGTGATATGATTCCACTAACAATCCATGAGGAATAGAGGTAGGTTCTCAGACAGTTCCATGCATAAACCGAAAAAGGGAAGATTTGAGCTCCTGAGTAGCGCATAGAGCGAGCAGGGATTGGGTGAAAAATTCGCTCAAGCCATTTAGAGCGATTGGGTTCATCATCGGACAGGCCTTCAATTTTTTTCAAAGCTGACTCGAGAACTTGGGCAGAGTCTATGTGCTTTCTCTTGTGATCCTGAATTGCTAGTCCATCTACGAAATGGGAGCTTTGTCGGCTCAAACTCGGTAAGGTTAGCACTCCGATAAAGCCCCACAAGATGTTCCAGAGCATGCTGGTTGTATAGCCTGCTGCAGTTGCAGGATTTAGGCCATTTAGAGACTCTGTGAGGAAGAAGCTAAGTACAAGCCCAAGGCTCATATAGATTAAGGCTATCAAGACCCCCCCGGATCGGCTCTTTGATTTTATTGCCCACTCTCTCCTAGAGATCATGAGGTCTAACTCATCTTTACTCAACAAGCTTTGCCAGTGCTCGGGTATGACTACTTTGGGGTTTAGAAGGGTGCCTGTGATGCCACCAGTGAAGCTGTTATCGTTGGATATGGCTACATCAACTGCTACTTTACGACCCAGGTTGAGGTGCTTGGATGTATTGTGCTTGATGCCACTACCTAGATGACTCATGAGTGGCTGTATACCGAGCATCAGAGAGCCGAGAATAATGGACGCTAGCGCTAATCCAATCAATCCCGTGTAGTTAAACACAGTGGTGAGGGTCAATGCAGCGACGGTAAACACGGAGACTTGGAGTAAAGCGCCTCGGAAATAAGCGAGAAAAAACCGACCCAGACTTTTAGGTGAGTAGCGACCATACTCCTTTGGAAAAGCGTATCCTCCTAATAGGTCGAAGGGAGCAATCACCAAATATAAAAATCCACAAAATAAAACGAGCTCAGTGACAAAACTAGTCAAACTTTTTTCTTCGCTGGTCATAGCAAGAGCTGGAAGGTTTAGCCAGAGCCCAAAAACGGCAAGCAGGACTAAGGTTCCTACACAAGCAATCCCTAGCCATAATCGTGCACGCGCATAAGTCATCAATCTCTCCTAACATTGCAGCACTACTCGTGCTAGTGAATTACCAAGGTATTGTGCTGCCATCCCAACTGTAAAACTTCCCTGAGTCTGACTGTTCAAGCCCGTTAATCACCGCAAGGATATTTGCTGCAGAATCACTAGGTTGATGAACTTTTAGCTTTGTGTTTTTTAAGTACTGCTCTGATAGCTGGGTCTTGGTGGTCCCCGGATGAATGGCTACAGAAATGCAGGGGACTGAGCGGTTAGAAAACTCCAAAGCGATGTTTTTGACGAACATGTTCAAAGCAGCTTTTGATGCTCTGTAGCTATACCAACCTCCTAATCGGTTGTCCGTTATGCTACCGACTTTTGCAGAGATGCTGGCAAATGCTGACTGAGGACTCTTGCGAAGCTGGGAAAAAAAGTACTTAGCCAGTAATGGGGTGATGGCAGCATTAATTGAAAATGAACGCTGCATCTTTTCTAGTGAAATTTGCCCCAGGCCCTTTTCTGGCTGGCATATTTCATCGTTTAGAACACCGACAACATTAATGAGTAGGTCAATAGACGGGCTTTTTTCTTTGACTTGTCCAACCGCAGCAGCGAGAGCAGCTTCATCAAGGGGATCAATATGAATCACATTTAAACGGTCATGGTAATCACCTTTTAGAACTCTCAATCCTTCCGCACGAGTGGAGTCCCTGAAAGTAGCAAAGACCCTTGCCTGGGGGACATGTTGCAGTATGTTTTGGCATATTGCTAGGCCTATTCCGTGCCCTGCGCCAACGATTACCGCTGTTTTTACATTTTCTAACTGAAACATCTTGTGTCGCCTTTCTTTAGTGAGGCACAGATACTGAGAAATACGCTCTCACTTGCATTTTTGGATGGAGTATTTTTGCCTTCACCTACGAATAGAGTGCACAGAAGTGCGGCTGAAACTTCTTAAGTATTTGTATTTGTTTGATAAAACAGGTTTCTGCTATTTCTTTTCATCAAAAGAAGAGTGGGCAGTCAGTTTCGATAGCGCCAAGGTCTTTTCTCATTAGCTCTGAGCCAATCTTGAGGCCGATCCCTCGCTATCTCTAACATGCTAGGTAGGCAGCTCTTTAGAGATCGAAAAGGCTTCCAGCCTATCAGTTGTTTTGCCTTACTAACGTCCATTTCATAATGCTCGTCCGCGTACTGAATCATCCATGGCTTAAGAAAGCCGTTCTTTTCGATTAGATATAGAAAAAAAGCCCCAATCAGTGCAACGAATTTTGGTACTGTTACTAGAAGAAAAGACTGATGCAGCAAAGATGTGGTTGTTTTCGCAATGTGATGGTAGCTAACTGGCTTTTCTTCGGCAATGAAAATGCGGGTATGTTGACCCGCTCCAACTAGATTCTGAGCCTGCATCGTTGCAATAATTGCATCACAAGCATCTGAAAGGTGTACGTAGGTCAAGCCATGCTTGGGATCACCAGGGAAAAAAAATCTAAGGAATTTTCTTTTTCTAAAATTTTCTATGTAGTTAAATAATGGTACCAACTCGCAAGCATCTGAGTATACACCAGCGAAAACCAGCTCAACAACCTGGTTTCTTATCTTGGATTTTTTTAAAACTTCTGATGCCTCATGCTTAGAGGTAGGGTATTGCCATGAGCTTTGTAAGCTAGTTTTTTCGTCTAGTTTAATGCCAGGCCTAGTTTGAGGAAGTGCTGCCATGCTACCAGAGTATATAAAGCGGACCTCTTCTGTGAGGTGCTTCTCAGTGAGATCAAGTAAGCACCTAAGTCCATCAATGAATCGTTGGTATTGAGGATTTACAATATTTGAAAAATCGTAATACCAGGCTAGATGAATGACCGTCTTAATTGAAGGAAGGTCCTTTTTCTGTTGCAAAAACCAACTGTTCAATTGATCTTTGTCGGTGACATCTAAGATGGACCACTTTTCATTCGCATAAGTATGCTCAGGCTCGGTAATATCAATACAAAAGACTTGCATCTTGCCTGATAGCTTTTTCCTAAGTGCTGATCCGATAAAACCACTTGCACCCGTTAAGATAAGCGTCTCACTCAATCTAAGGCCTCCTTGAATCTTGGTAGTACATTTTTTGACATTTTGACTAACCTGGAGAATACAGGAGGGTTCATACGATACAAAAATTCTGCAAGTTGATTTGATCGGTTCACCACAGAAAAGAGATCAGGTCTTTGCCAGCATTTCCATACGGCTCGTGAAACTGATTTTGGTGACGCCTTCGGCAAGATACTGGCCATATTTTCGGTCATTTTTGTGTCTGTCAAGCCAGGTAGTACTGCTCCAAAGGCAATTCCATGATCATTCGATTCAATTGCTGCAGTCTTGATCAGATGGTAAAAAGCTGCTTTTGAAGCGGCGTAAGCTGCATTTTCTGGAAAGGGTAGGACCGCTGCCAGGGAGCTTATGGCAATAATCTTTCCGTCTTTTTTCTTTCTTAGATAAGCGATCATTTTTTGCAGCATTGCAGCGGGGGCTAGGTAATTGGTATCAATCTGGCGTTTCCATTCAGTTGGTTTGGAGTCTAGGTAGTTGCCTGGTATGGATAGTCCAGAGTTTAAGATTAAGCCTTTCACTTGATTCTCTTTTAAGATTGCAGACATAACTTTACTGGCCTGAGAGCTGGTGCCTAAGTCCCCTGGGTAAGGAGTAAATCGTTCTCCCAGCACCAGAGCAAGCTGGTTTAAGGCATCTTCAGTCCTCGCAATACCGATGACGTGCTCTCCTTTTCTGACAAAGTATTCTGCGATTGCTTTCCCTATTCCTCTAGAGGCTCCTGTTACGATAATGTGCTGATTCATTGTGGTTTCCTTGCCTTAAATTGCATTTTTTCAAAGCTAGATTTTAATGAGTAGCCAAAGACTTTGCCGCAATGCCTCAGTGGTGTTTTTACCAATAAGGATCCACAGTTTTGTGCTTCCCCGACTGTTAGTACGCAATGGGTCAGCAATCAGTTTGCAAGCTGTTGCTGCTGGAATTGGATATTTTTTTGACCAATTCATTACCGAATTGGAATAGGTGGGGCTAGGCCATCAGGAATGAAGCTTTGTGGCTAGATACAACTACTTGAATACAATCGTCTTATGACCCTGAATAAGGATTCGATCGTCTAAATATTGCTTCACAGCACTAATCAACACTTTCTTTTCGATATCCTTACCCAATTTCACATAGTCTTCCAATGATTCCCTGTGACTGACCTCGATCACATCTTGGGCAATAATTGGCCCCTGATCTAACTCTTGGGTCACGAAATGAGCAGTCGCACCAATGAGTTTGACCCCCTTGTCATAAGCCTGATGATAAGGTTTGGCTCCGACAAAAGACGGGAGAAAACTATGATGAATATTGATTATCTTTGATTCATACTGATCACATAGGTCTTTTGGCAGAATCTGCATATACCTTGCCAAAATAAGTAGGTCTGGATTGAGCGATGATACCTTATCCCCAATCATTTTAAAGTGCTCTGCTTTCCCACCCTCATGCAAAGGTATGTGGAGAAATGGTATCCCATACCATTCGACTCGCTCCTTGAGGTCATTATGATTTGAGATGACTAATTGAATATCGCAAGCTAACTCTCCAGATTGCCAACGATAAAGAAGGTCCTCCAAACAGTGTCCATGTTTCGACACAAAGACAACGACTTTTTTCTTTCTTTCTGCATCTACCAAGGACCAGTTCATGTTGAACTCAGAAGCTATGCCCTCAAATTTCTTATGAAACGTTTCATAAGCCAGCTTTGAAGCTGCTAAGTCAATCTCATAACGCATGAAGAAATTTTTCCCCTCACCATCAACATATTGATCTGCTTCAAGGATGAGGCCATGGTGAGAAGCTACAAAACTGCTCACAGCAGCTACGATACCCATTCGGTCTGGGCAAGAAATGATGAGATGATACTTCATAGATTAATATTCCAGGTTAAAGTCCATAGCGCGGACGGTGCACAAGATCCTCTAATATATATTATGAATTATAAAATAAAAGAAAAAAAGATAGGCCAAATGCTGAGGTTCCTATTTCCTAGGCTGCCTCGTTTATGGATGTGGACTTAACATGCAAAATAAGCCAACATTTCGCTCGCAGGGGTTTCAGACCTCTGTTGGCCCTTTATATCTGCCACAATTTGCCCGTCCTTTAAGACAAGGGTTCTATCGCCATAATCTAAAGCTTGTGTAATGCTGTGAGTGATCATCAAGGTGGTCACTTTTTTCTTAAGAATAAACTCGTTAGAAAGCTTGAGGATTCGTTCAGCCATTTTTGGGTCTAAAGCAGCAGTGTGTTCGTCCAAAAGTAGTAATCGACAGTCACATAAACATGCCATAACCAAGTAGATTGCTTGCCTTTGCCCTCCGGATAAGTCACCCATGAGTGTATTTAATGTCCTTCATTTGGGATTGAAAATCCCTCGCCTTAAGGCGATCCCTTCAGGGTTAATTACTCTGGAGGTTGACCAAAAAATGGATGGTTATAGAAAAGGTGCTCATACGGTTTTCGATTGTAAGTATCATTTAGTTTGGGTGACAAAATATAGATATCAGGTACTTAAGGGAGCTGTAGGCCTAAGAGTAAGAGAAATATCAAGGGAAGTTTGTGGTAGGTATAATGTTCAAATATTGAAAGGCCACGTGTCTGTGGATCATGTACACCTTCATATTTCCATACCGCCGAGCATGGCTGTAAGTAAATTTGTTCAATATTTGAAAGGCAAAAGCTCCCATCATCTTATGTGTGAATTCAAACATTTGAAGAAAAGATATTGGGGGCAACACCTATGGGCAAGAGGCTATTTTGTAGCAACGACGGGAACAGTTTCGGATGAAGTGATTCAAAAATATATTGAAGGTCATGAGTTTAGGAATGAGAAAGATGAGTTTAGCGTGGTAGGAGAGAATGATTCTCTCACTACTTAAGGCTGCTTTAAGCAGCTTAAAAACTGGCTTTAGCCTGAATTACTGGCTTTAGCCGTTGAGCAAACCCCTCACACTTTAGGTGAGGGTTGTTTAGTTGTCTGCAGATGTTTCGAAGATAGTTCGTCCATTTCAGCCTTCATAGAGTGCGCAATCACAGGCCAGAACTGTACT
>JABSRF010000181.1 GCA_013215275.1 Oligoflexales bacterium
CGTATCACAGGTTATCTAAAGTCGCCCTGCGAAGCGATGAAAATTTTTCTTCTGCACTTAATCTAGCAATCCGCCTTCGGAAATTTCTTTTTAAAGTGCATAGGTTCAGGTTGGTTTAAGCCCCATGCCACCCCGTCACCTCCTAGAGCAGCTAAACGCTCTACTTTGCTTAAGGTAAGAGGCTTAGACTTAAAGACCGACTCATAGGCAGCATTGCGATCAGTTAAAGCAAAATGCTGCATGAGGTATTCTTTTTGAGGCTCATGTGCTGCTAGAGCATGCTCAGAAACGGCCTTAAACCTGATTGGAAAGGTCTGTTGGCTTTCAAAGTACGCATCACTCTTGGCATTCTGCACCAAAATTTTATTTTCCTCAATAAACTTATCAGCCGGAGCCGTCACGCTAGGGCTTGTGTTCGTTTCAATTTTAAACGTAAATTCCGAGTCCTGAGCATCATTACGGTTGCGATTTAAGACAATGCCAGTCTTATCAATTGTTTTCTCCTTTAGCCTAACATCGAAGCCCTTTTCAAACTCCCAGGGGTCCGAGGTGCGTGGCAGCTCATCACGCCCCTTACGGGCTAAGGGCATGGGCCTTTGTAGCTGCGGCTCATAGCTAAACTTTACTTCATAAACTCCTGTTTTAGAATCAGGTGGAAAATTCGGAGAAAAGTCACCCGCATTTTGAGGCAGCTGATTAGCCATCGTAAGAGGGGACAGTTGCCAAAAATACCCGAATGAAAAAGGATGCTTCCATTGATAATCGAACTCAAAACCCCTGGGGATATTATCTGGGTGGTGATCAAGATAAACCCTCTCCAATGGCTCACGTGGAGTTGGTAAAGGTTCTTTGGGTTTATAATAGTAGTCAATCCAACCCTGCTGATAACTCACATTGGATTTTCTAGTCTTACTATTAAAAGGGTCGACCATATCATTGCCTTTTAACTCTTCAACATTAGTGAGAGCCTTCAAAACTTTCGTAAAAGAAGTTTTTAAGCTTTTTCGCAAGGCTTCATTTGCAGAGGAGCCGGCCGAACTCACTGACAAATTGAGCATTTCATTTGCCTTATCCCTAGCCTGCCAATACTCTGCAACCCGCTCTTCTATGGCTTCAATGTTTTGGGTACGCCTCTCAATAACCTGTTCTTTTTGAATGAACTGGTACTCCTCTCGAGCCATATCGTGGTCTCGGCTTCGCTCGACTTTAAGCTCAGCCCTCAACTGTTCTTCCCAA
Organism: Oligoflexales bacterium; assembly: GCA_013215275.1. Lineage (GTDB taxonomy): Bacteria > Bdellovibrionota_B > Oligoflexia > Oligoflexales > Bog-1112 > JABSRF01. The sequence continues at coordinate 1,237 of JABSRF010000181.1, forward strand.
TCTTTGCGCACAAATTTAATATTTGAAAAATGTAAAAGCTCCGGCATGATACCCGACAAGTGTTCGACGATCTGATTCGCTCTTGCTTTATTTCTGTTTTCTTTAATGGTGTTTAAACCATAGAACAAACCACAAGCCTCACGATGACGCAAATAGTTCTTGAGAGTCTGCTCATTGGTCCCCTGGAGAGAAACCGAGAAAAAGATCTTCTCTCTGAGCTTATCAACAATCCCCCAATATTGGGTGATCCGTTCTTCGACTCCCTCTATGCGCTCTTGCTTTAATTCCATATAGCGTACATCTCGTTGTCGAGCTAATTCTTTAATTGACTCCAGGTATTCTTCATAGGCCTCTTCTTTAACTTCCTTACGCAGCTCTTTTTCATGACTCGGCCTATGAAAACGTTGGGTCATTAACCCACGCAACAAACCGGGAACGCTATTTCCTGCCAATCGCTCAATGATGTTTTCCGCTCCCATGAGCAAACGATTATCTTCAATTTTACTAAGGGCTCTATAAACTCCAGACTTGGACTCTGCATAGCTAAGAGCCATTAGCACTGATTGCTTATTTGAACCAGACAAAGGGGTTTCTTTTGGCTCCTTCTCCAGATTTTTATAAACCTCTTCCCAAAACTTGTCATGGGTATCTTCACGACGAGCATCATATATTTCGGTCCTCGTTTCAGCAAAATTCCTGGTTTTCCAATAAGCCGCTGCTAGCAACTCAAAGAAGACTTTTGTTAGCTCTCGCTTTCTTTCTGCAGTGATTTCAAAGCGCAATAGCGTTTTTTCTCGAGACTTACGAAACTCTTCATCCCAATGCTGCTCCAAAAGTTTACGCTCTAGATCGGCTTGAAGCTTCTCAAGATCTGCTAAGCCACGCTTCCGGGCTCTGGCTCTCACAAGTTGGTAAAACTCTTTTTCATCTCGATAGGACTGAGCCAAATAAAAATAAGAACCCTTATAAGATTTCTTGATTAGGTAATCAGACTCCAGTGCTGGGTGAAAAGCTGGCATTGACGGTTGAAATGGAAACCGTTCCAAAATAGGAATGACCAGACCATTTGTGGCAAAATTATTGGCAATGCTTGCGAAATAATTACGACCAGGCTTAAATAAACTGACTTCGGGAATACGGTTTGTATTGAGAGTTTTTGAGACAAACAATCCACTCATTGAACCATCTCCAAGCTGCTAATGCGCTTCTCGGAGTGGCAGATTCTTGGATTAGAAAAAAAGCAAAATAAAATTATATATTTTGTATTTTCAGACGCTTAACAGATGGGTGCGCTCATTTTTTTAGCGACAAGCTTGCCTAGCACAGGCTTATCGCTTGACTTTTACATAAAAGCGCCAAGGAGCTGGGTACCCTTCAATAGTCTTACTGGAATCATTTGGGTCAAGGAACTCCTGCAAGCTATCTATCGGAGCCCATTCGGTTCGTCTCTGTTCTTCGGAGCTAAGAGCCTGGCCATAGAAACACTGAAGATCCCGAAACTGCGTGCGTCTAAGCCAATTGCTAAGGCAGCTTAAGGTTGGTAGAAACCAGATTCCTCTTGCTCTAGCATACCGCCCAGAAGGAACTAATGCATGGGGCTCACCACCTGGAATGCCTTGACAATCGATGATAAGCTCACCACCTGGTCTTAGGCTTTCGTATATCTTACGAAGAAGCCCAACTGGGTCTGTGTGATGATAAAGTATTCCAAGACAAAAAACTGTATCAAAAAATCTTGGATAAAAATGAATATGCTCTACTCCAAGCAATTCGAACGCTAAATTTGGAACCTGAGCATACTGCTGTATAAGCTGATAATTGATTAGGTGTTTTGCATACGGCTCAAACCCAATCACTAGCTCAGGGTTTTGTGCTGCCATGCGAAACATAAAGTAACCATTATGACAGCCTATGTCAGCAACGCGCTTTCCTTGGAGGGAAGTGAAGTTACCATGCAGACGATTCCATTTAAGGTCAGACCTCCACTCAGAATCGATCGTGGTCCCAAATAAACGAAACGGCCCCTTTTTCCATGGGATAAATGCCTTCAGCGCTGGATCAAAGAGCTGCTTTTCGCTGGGCTGGAGCTCTTCTGGTGCTCCCACTTCTACAACATCCTGATCCAGTTTACAGTGTTTACTTTTAAACTTTGGGAGGCCCTCAATAGCTCGCAAAAACAGCGCCATTTTAGGGTCTTCTAAAGCCTTCTCTGCCTCTGTTTTTATTCTTAGGATTTCTTGGACCTTCAAACAAGATCCATGCCTCGTAAGGTATTCATGTTCTTGCTTCATTTTATCGCCACATAGGTCACAAAGTTGTTCCAGCGCATAATTGGCTCACAGGCAGAAAACCCAACCTCTGAAATCAGAGTCATCTGTTCCTCCATCGACAATGGCACAAGAACCTGATCGAGAGCCTCTTTTTTGCGTTCAATCTCATTAACCGAGTAACCCCGATGAAATTTAAAGTTTTCATAAGACCGCGTGAGCATCTCTTGGATTTGAGGAACTTTGGACCTCACTTTTTCGCTCAAGAATAAGACCCCACCCTTTTCAAGACCAGCGAAGACCTTTTCAAGAAGTGTCCTTCGGTGAATAACCTCTATAAATTGTAAGGTATAATTCATAATCACCATGGTCGCTTCGCTGTAATCGACGCTTAACGCATTTTCGCAAAGCAATTGCAAATCGTGCTGTTTTGGGATTTTAGCAAGCTTTTCTCGTGCTTGATCCAGCATGGAAGAAGACGTGTCTATCCCAACAAATTTAGTTTTTTCCTTAATTTGCTGGGCTAAGGCCAATAAAGTGGTACCAGTCGAGCAACCAATATCATAAACTTTGCCGCCACCTTGACAATAGTAGTAAGCCCACTCTACCAAGCTATGATTCACTTCATGGTACAGAGGAACCGAGCGCGAAACCATATTATCAAACACCTTAGCCACTTCATCATTGAATTCGAATGGTTTTGGGTATTTCCCCCACTCAAATAGTTTGTCGTAGGAGCCACCTAGTTTTAGTTGATTTGGTTTGATATTGATCGTTTCCATATTATTGCCGGCCAAAAGTTTTCAGATGAGTTGAGCAAAACATTTAGTTAAAAACTCATTTCTTATATAAATTTGTTTAGGTAGGGAAAACCCTTTTTTTAACAATCATGAAAAATGGCTCGAATGGCTTTCTAAAGGTTCGAATTTACGACTTAATTTTTTATATGTAGACCCATTCCTTTAGGCTACGATCAAGCACCCAAAAGGAGCATTTGCTATGCATCACCCCTTCCTAATCTTTTCTTCCCCCTGCTATCAGTACCTGCAAGATGAAGTTTGCCTTAAAGGTAGCTACGAGAAAGGTATCGTAGAGTTTCAACGTTTTTCCGATGGTGAGCACTATTACCGTATCGACTCGAATGTTTCGGGAAGAGATGTTGTAGCCATAGGCTCCACCCTACCTGGAAACCACTTCTTGGAGTTTTATGACCTAGCATCAGGCTTAGTCCAGTATGGTGCTAGAAGCTTGACACTCATCCTTCCCTACTACTCTTATAGCACGATGGAAAGAGCCACCCACTATGGCGATGTTGTAACCGCCAAAACCCGTGCTCGCTTGCTGTCTTCACTCCCCCAAGCCTCACTTTGCAACAAGATTGTTATGATCGACCTTCACAATGAGGGAATTCCCCACTATTTTGAAGGAACCTTGAGGCCCATTCACATATCTGCAAGTGAGATCATATTGGATGTGGCAAAGTCGTGGGCTGGTAAAGACTTTGTCCTTGCTTCTACAGATGCAGGCCGAGCTAAGTGGGTTGAATCCCTTGCGAGTGAGCTTGGTGTCGACCCAGCCTTCTTGCTTAAAAAACGCCTTGGAGACAAAAAGACTAAGGTCGTTGCCCCAGCAAGCCCCATCACCAGCAAACCAGTTGTTATATACGATGACATGATTAGGTCAGGCAGCTCATTGATAGAGGCAGCAAAAGCCTACTCTGATGCTGGTGCAAGTTCAATCTATGCTCTGACAACTCATGGTATTTTTTCTTCTGATGCTCTTCCAAAGCTCGGTAGCTCCGGACTTTTTAAAAAAATCATGACAACAAACACGGTTCCTGGAACAGAAAAAATCAAAGATAAGCTCATTGAGGTTAGGAGCATAAGCCCTATCATCGTGGATTATCTGCGTAAGCAGGAAGAGTTCTAAAAGGTGCTTTGCATGCCTGCAAAGTGCTAAACTTAAAGTGTGGCTCTAATGAGAAGGGTAATGGGGTTTGAAGTGCCAAACAAGTACAGGCTTATTTGGATATTTTGCTTATTTTTCTTCAAGACTATGGCTTCAGCCAAGATGGGTGACACCATACTCCGCATGGTAGTTATGGCAGAATTTGAAGAACTAAATCCACTACTTGCACGCTTACCAGGAAGTAAATATTTACTCGGCTTCACATCCAGACCACTCATCCATATGGGGCGTCATGGAGAGCTGGTATCAGACGTATTGGAAAGCATTCCCGCTTATGAACTAGAGAATTATTCTGAGGAAAAACTTCACAGGACTGTGGCCTTAAAACTCAAAGAACAGGTTTTTTGGGCTGATGGTTCAAACCTAACGAGCAAAGATATCCACTACACTTTAACAAAAGCAAAGAGTGCTATTGCAACTATCCCCAATGGAAGCATCTACAGCAAATTAGAGAACATTATCATAAACCCTGCAGCTCCAAGGGAAATGACCTTTATTTTTAACTCAGACGAGCCCCATTTGATACAGCAGCTTGTCAACTTCCGGATCATTCCAAGCCCTAAACTAAAGCAGGAAACCCTCAAAAAGGGGTTCGATCCCCTCGACCAAAGAAACTACAATGGCCCCTATTTTGTCTCATCATTTGAGAGAGGGAAGTCAATCAGTTTGATGCGTAATAAGTTCTTTAACAACAACCCTTCCAATATAGAAAGAATTGAGATTGTTCTTCATTTTCATCAAGGCATCATAGAAAAGGAAATCAAGAACAAAAGTTTAGATTTACTCCCTTCTCCTGGATTCAAACCTGAGTTTGCCTACCGGCTAAAGGACATCATGCAAACAGATCAATCTTTTAGAGTCCTTAGCGCAGATAGCAATCGCTCGGTACAGCTGATTCTCTCCACCCAATTTGATATCTTAGGCAAGCAAAAGGTGCGTAAGGCTCTTAGCTTGGCACTACCCAGGTTTGACTCTAACGGAACCATTGCCAATCAGCTAAAAAGCTCAAACTCTAGCTCAGAAACGGATTTAGTATTCAAGCTTTTTGCAGAAGCAGGGTGGGTCATAAAAAACAAGGCTCTAAGAGATAAGAATGGAAATAAATTTAAGGTTACCCTCGCTGTGACCAATACTCCCAGAGAAATGAGGGAGCTAGCTGAGCATATTAGGCTCAACTGGGAGCAAGTTGGGGTCGAGGTCAACATAAAAAGCCTCGAACGTAAAAGGTTTCTTTCCAGATCACTAAAGCTAAACCAAAAGAAAACAATGGTGCCTCTTTTCACCCTACAAGCGGGACCAAAACATGAAAGATCCAAGCTAAGAAGGCTGTTAGCGGGAAATTTTACCTACGACGAATGGACCTACCAGCGTAACCTGGACAGGGGCCGTAAGCCATTCAATGATTCTGAATCAAATACCTCACCCTTTCAAATAAAACTTCAGAGCCATAAATTCTTAGATCAAATAATGGCAGATAATTTAGACCAAGAAACTGTTTTTTTAAAGCTTTTTAATCTTCCAAAAGTAGCAATAGTTTCAAGCAAGATCAACGGACTGGTACTCCAAAGCTCTTCTTTTCCCGAGTCTTATCATTCTACCTTATGGAGCTTAGGTGAGTAGCAATACAACTTAGCAGAAAAAGAGGGATCACATATGACGACATACATCAAACGTTGCTCTTTATGCTCCAATATCTTTGAGACCGCTGATGACATTCTCAATAAAGGCAATCGTATTAGAATCTGCAGTTTCGGAAATTTGTGGTTCAACTGCTCTTGCGACTCCACACTCTTTATTCCAAAAGGAAAATTCGAGTGGTTTTCGGCAGATAAACTGATGAGTGGGGAAGCGAGGGAAATCTATAAGAAGCACGATCTCCTCGAAAAAATACCAAAAATACATCATAACCTGGATTTCTAATCACAATGCCACAATACATCCTGTGAAGCCCGTCACTAATGCTTTTTGAGAAGATTTATAAAGTTGCAGATTGTACCCCAATAAATTTTTCCTCGCTAATATGTAATTGGTTAAACAATTGATTAAATACTTTAAATACAGTATTTTTATAGCCCTATAAGGTTGATTTTTTCTATTTTGTAATAGTTAGGGGATGAAGAATGAAAGTGGATAGAGTAAAGCGTAGAGATATAGAGATAAAGTTTGATGGTGGTAGTCTT
>JABSRF010000182.1 GCA_013215275.1 Oligoflexales bacterium
CCTTTTTTTCAAATTCTTTACACAATTTGAATGAGGTAACCAGCCCTCGATGTCAAGGCTGGACATCCATACCTTCTAACCCTCACTACGCTCGGGGGCATGACAGGCAGTTGCATGATTCTAATACCGGGGGCATGACAGGCAGTCAGCCTTAGACTTGCAAATGATGAACGACAAAAAGCCAGCCTTGCAAGCAAAGCTAGCTCATAGGTAACCGTTTAAAAAACTGATTACTTGCTTAACTTAGCGAATTGACCGTACAAACGACCAACACGGCGAGAAGCGTTGTTTCTGTGCAAGATGCCTTTGGTTGCAGCTTTTTGAAGAGCTGACTGAGCAGTCTTGAAAAGACCCAATGCTTTTTCTTTGTCACCTTTACCCTGCTCCAATTCGCTGATAGCAGTTTGGTAGCTTTTTACAGCTGACTTAACCATGGAAAGGTAGCTTTTGTTTTTAATTTTCTTGCGCTCATCTTGACGAGCTCTCTTTTTTGCCGACTTGTGATTAGCCACGCGTGACCTCTATCCTAAAAATAGGTGCGGAGTACTCGCCAAGCTTAAGTGAACAGGTCAAGGCTAAGCGAAAACACCACAGCAATTAATGTTTAATCTACTTCTTTTGCTGGGAATCAGCGATTTTTTTCTTTTGCGCTTCCAGCTTCTTTTTTTGTGCTTTTCGGCGTCTCATTTTACGAGTAAGACGGTTATCTCCACGTCCCATATCTAAAACCCCATGTATTACTTTAATTTCAATCCAACTTTTTTAGCATAGGCATCTAGACCGATCTTATCGACGGTTCTAATTGCTGCAGTACTAAGCCTAAGAGTGACGAATTTTTTCAAGTCAGCTGACCAAACACGTCGCTTTTGGATGTTAGGCAAAAACCTATGCTTAGTTTTGATGTTAGAGTGAGAAACTCTATGTCCAACCTGGGCTTTTTTACCAGAAAGTTCACATACTCTTGACATTTGCCTTCCTCCTACTTCTCAGCCACTGGCTTTTTGTTTTCTGGACGAGCTGGTCTTTCTTCTCCACCAGCAGCAGGTCCACGTCCTTCAGGCTTACCGTCTTTAGCAGTAGCGCGGCCACGTAAAGAAGCAGCAGCAAATGCCTGTGCTACAGTTTGCATCTCACCTGCAAACCCTCTTTCAACTTCATGTGCAGCTGATGAAGGGATCAAAGCCAAGAATCTTGCGCGTTTGATTGCAAGGGTGATTTTTCTCTGTTGTAATGCAGTAGCGCCAGAGATTCTGCGAGGAATAATTTTGCCTCGATCAGTGATAAAACGCTTTAAAACTTCAGGATTTTTGTAGTCAATAATTAGACTAGGATCCAGGGTACGTTTACGACGCATTAAAAAACGGCGTCTTTTCTTTTTAGCTGCAGACTTCACAATGCCTCCATAATGTCTTTAACGCTTTTTTCCAAGCGCCCCTCGTGGGATTAACTACTGTAATGTAGTAAGGGTACAAAGCGCGATACAGAGGGATACCCCAGACCGCATATACGCTCCTATCCGAACCGTGACTTTTAACCTATTTTTTTATGCTTGGCAAGCCCATAAACCAAGGCAGCTCTATCGTCCGTTGCTAAGTTCTGATTTCCATAATAAACATAAAGGCCTCAGCTAAGAATTCAGCTTAATGCACGGATATACTGTGGAACCAGTCACTCAAAAAATAGTTAAAGTTGCAGTACCTTGCCCGCTTCCTCAAGCATTTTCGTACCTTATCAAGGGACAATCTCCCTCAGTGGGAAGCAGGGTCAAAGTGCCTTTTGGTCCACGCTATGTGATTGGCATTGCTCTTGAGATCCTTGATTTTGAAGAGGCAAAATCAGAACTTGGAGAAAACATTACCCTCAAACCCTTGCACTCTGTTTTAGATGAGCAGCCGATCTTCAAAAAGCCCCTTCTGGATTTGGGCGTATGGATGAGTCGCTACTACTTTCATCCCATTGGTGAGGTCTTTAAAACGATGCTCCCAGCTTCTATACAAAAGAAGAAAAAAGAAACCTGGGCACTCACAGAATTTGGCTTGTCCTGCCTGAAGGATGAAGATCACCACCTCTCCCCCCTCTTGCTTCACCTATTTCCAAGGGGTAAAGGCCTGACCCTTCCCACGTTAAAGAAAAAGTGGCAAAAATACTTCGAAAGCAACAAGCCACTCCCAGACTTTCCTAAGCTCGAAAGCCTCCTCAAAAAGAAGATTTGCCACAAGGAGCTTGTCAAGACGATCAAACACCGACAGCAAAGTGACGATGGAGAACAGGCAGCGCTGACACCTGACGTCCATATCATTGACCGAACTTTGACCGACGAGCAGCAGATAGCGACTGATCTTATTAAAGAAAGCATCTGCAGCGAGTCCTATAGCAAGCCTTTACTACTATGGGGTGTGACCGGCTCAGGAAAAACAGAGGTCTACCTCCAGGCAATTTCTAGCCTTCACGAGCATACCCCTGGAGCCCAAACCCTCGTCTTAGTGCCTGAAATTTCACTAACCCCTCAGATTACCAGAGTCTTTTCAGACCGCTTTAAGCAAGCTGTTGCAGTGGTGCACTCAGCACTGAGTGACGAGCAGCGATGGGGCGTATGGGAGCAAGTTCGATCCGGAAAGGTTTCTATCCTCATTGGCCCTCGCTCCAGTATTTTTGCTCCTTTCAGTCACCTTGGGCTCATCATCGTTGATGAAGAGCATGATTCAAGCTACAAACAAAACACCAACCTTCGCTATCATGCCCGTGATATCGCTGTATTAAGAGCAAAGATGGAAAACGCATGCTGCATCTTAGGGTCAGCCACTCCATCCCTGGAAAGTTTCTATAATGCAGACAAAGAACGCTATCAGTTGGTCCGTTTATCAAAGCGAGTGACAGGAGCAAAATTACCAGAGATCGTTCTAATCCCCTCCCAGACTAAACAGGTTGGCCAGCTCCTCAACTCCAGAGATCTAGCAAGTTCCTGTGCACACCCTGCAGCAACCCCGATCTCACCAAAGATCATCACCGCACTAAAAGAAAATCTGAGCAAGGGTCACCAGGCAATCGTCCTCGTTAATCGTCGTGGTTATGCATTTTACTTATTTGATGTGCAGAACAAGGAGGTGGTGAGATGCCCCTCCTGCAGTATCAGCCTGACTTTACATAAAAAAAGCCTGCGCCTTAAATGCCATTACTGTGAGTACAGCACCAGCTTTGAACAGATCCAAGCTGAGCAGCCAGAGTCTAAGTTTTTTGCAATTGGCTATGGAAGCCAGAAGGCTGAAGAGCACCTCAAAGCCCAACTTCCAGGCGCCAACATAGCTCGCTTAGACTCGGATACAGCAGCCAACCGTTTGTCCATGTATGCCAAGCTGGATGACTTTCGCAAAGGTGACATTGATATTCTGGTGGGGACCCAGATCCTAGCAAAAGGCCATGACTTTCCCAAAGTGACCCTAACGGTCCTACTGGACTGTGATCAGATGCTCAACCTGCCAGATTTTCGCTCGGGGGAAAAAACCTTTCAACTTATGGTGCAAGCGGCTGGCCGCTCGGGGAGAGGTGATTTACCAGGACAAGTGATGATACAGAGCCTTGAGGTGGACCATCCCATTGTGATGACCGGCCTCAAACACGATTATGCGAGCTTTGCAGAGACGGAGCTGAGTTTTCGCAGAGCCCACAACTACCCGCCATTCTCACGACAGATCCTCTGGGAGCTTTCGGCAAAAAATCTGAACTCCTTGGATAATTTTTGTAACAAAATCGAACAACAACTCGAGGCCTTTGCTTTTAAGCACCCCAATCTCTTTAAGGTGCTCAAGGTGTCAGGGCCCAGCGCTCCATCCATCGAGAGAATTATGGATCGATACCGAAAAGTCCTGCTCATCAGTGCAACTGAGCTCAAAACCCTCCACCAATTCAATGCCGGTCTCATGGCCGCTATTCCACGCCCTCCCAGTGATATTCGCCTGCATGTTGACGTAGATCCCCAAAGCTTGCTTTAACAATAAAGAAGCTTATTCTATGTATGTTGCATACTATGCATCTGAACAAGGCAACAGGCTTGCTGACAGTCAAACAGCAGAACAGTAAAAGTGGAGCAGACAGAGTCTGTTTTTTAATATAAAGGGAAGGAATCATGGAGAAAAAAACCCAGATAACCGAGATTAGCAATGGGGTTGATATGGGAAGTGAGTTCACCAACTTATTTCGTGAAAACAAACTTATGGAATCACGCTCCCTATTTATGTCAGAGGCCGTGACTTCCAGCACTGCAAGAAAACTGGTCACCGACCTTTTGACACTAGATAGCATCAGCAATGATCCTATCTTTTTATACATCAACAGCCCTGGTGGCGAAGTAAATAGCGGATTTGGCATTTACGATACCATTCGTTTTATTGGCTCTCCTGTCACCATCGTCAGTGCCGGCTTATGCGCCAGTATCGCAACCATCATCAATATTGCAGTGCCTAAAGAACGCCGCTGCTCAATGCCGAACTCAAAGTTCCTGATCCACCAGCCTCTTATTTCCGGCCAGGTTTATGGGCAGGCTTCAGACATTGAAATCACGGCAACTCAAATCCTCAAGACTCGCGAAAAGCTAAACAAGCTCTTAGCCGAAGCTTGCGGAAAAACCTTCGAGGTGGTCCAGGAAGACACCACCAGAGATTTTTGGATGTCGGCTGAGGAGTCTCTTGAGTATGGCTTGATCGGCAAAATTGTTACGAATAAGAGCGAGCTTGCCTAAGTTTTTTTAGAGCAGATGTCTTACAGTTCCGGAAGAGGCAAACCGCCTCTCCCACAAACTTGATTCCCTCTCCAAAGACTAAGGGCTCAATTCTGGTGGGCCTATGGACTTAATTGACTCCCTGCTTGAGCTCTTCTTTCGCCAGCTACAGTTAAGGATATTCATTGGACGTGAGCAAAAACCGCGTTGATAAAACCCAATCTTCATTGTTACGCAGATACATCAAACCTTACTTGGGCAGTATTCTGATAGCATCATTATGTTCTATCTTATTGGGATTACTGTCCTCTTTCCTCGTCAGCCTTCTGGGTCCTAGCCTTCAGGTCCTCATGCCTGGTCAGTCAGGCTCAGACCTTAGTTTCAAAAAACTACTTGGACAAAACATCGGCCATTTGCTGGTTGCAGTCACTGGTAAGGAGTCGATGAATGCAAGCGAGCTGATCGCTTACCTTCCAGGCATGCTTATTCTAGTGGCTGGCCTTAAGACGCTTGCCTCAATTTGCCAAAGCTTTCTTTGGGAACGAACCGGTGAGCTAATCTCCAAAGATATGCGGCATGAAACCATGCAAGCTTACCTAGGTCTCGATCCATCCATCAGGAGAAGCGAGAAGGGCCACCAAATCGAGGCAGACCTTTCATCTTGTATCACGACCGACATAAAGCTGATCAGAGAGTACTTTGTTCACTTCTATGGCGGATTCCCCCGAGAATCCTTGCAGTTACTATTCCTCACAGGCGTTTTGCTGGCACTGTCTCCTCGCCTGTTTGCCCTCTTTTTCCTTTTTGTCTTGCCAGTGGTGGCCATCGTTAATCGCTTAGGAAAAAAGCTTAGGAAGCGAGCAAGCAAGGCCCTGTCTGATTACTCACAACTTACCGAGTGGTTACAACAAAGACTCCTTGGCATCGAAACCATTAAGCACTATCAGACCGAAGAGGTCGAAATCATAAAGCTCAAGAATTTAACGACCGGCTTATACCAGCGATTTGTCAAAGCAGCTCGGATTAAATCCCGGACCTCTCCAAGCATCGAGATGGTCGGGGTGGGAGCCCTTGTTGTGGTTCTGTACTTTGCCCTCCATGCTATTAATGAAGGGACCTTAAGTGGTTCCATTGCCATTTCATTCTTTGCATCCCTAGCCCTAGTCGCTCAGTCGGGAGCCATGTTAGGGCGCTACTTCAACAGCAATCGTGAGGGAGCAGCTGCAGTTAAGCGCCTTTTGGAGTTACAGACCTTTCTTTTCGAAAATCAGACCGAAGCCCCAACAAAGGATCCGGCATCCAGCGATACTGAGCATGCCCAGTATCGCCTAATTTGCCAACAGTTAACGATGCAGTACGCTAAAACACCTAAGCCAGCCTTAGAGCACTTTTCTTACCAGTTTGAAAAAGGCAAGATTTACTGCATCGTCGGACCTTCAGGTGCCGGAAAAAGCACCTTGTTTCAAATCATTTTAAAGCTGGTGAGCCCACAAAAAGGAAAGCTAATATTCCCTCAAGCTGAGCATGAAGAAGAACCTCCAAGCATTGGATACATGCCCCAGGATTTGTTGCTCATGAGTGGGACCTTGGCTGAGAATATCAGCTACCCACTTGCTGATGGAGATAAAACTCAGATTCTAGAAGCTCTTGAAAAAGTGGGACTTCGTGACTTTGTGGAGGGATTGCCACAAGGGGTTCACACTCAAGTTGGCAAGGAGGGCTTAGGCTTGTCAGGAGGACAAGTGCAAAGGGTCATCTTGTCTCGGTTATTCTATCATCATTACCCCCTCATCTTATTTGATGAGGGAACCTCTGCCCTTGACCCGGAAGTCGAGCAAATCGTTTACCAGGGACTACAAAAATTGAAAGACCTCGGCTCCACGGTCATCATGATTGCCCATAGGCTCTCAGCAACTGAGATTGCCGATTCTATTCTGACTTTGGAGAACGGAAGGCTGGTTTCTGATTAGCTTAAGGAGACCTCTCCAGTTCGGTCGAGGTGACAGATCAGTTCGGTCGAGGTGACAGATCAGTTCGGTCGAGGTGACAGATCAGATCGGTTGAGCTGACATCTCGAGCCGATCGGATCTCAATCATAAAATGATTACATTTCAATAACTTAACAAAATAAGCTCAAGCTTATTGGGAAAAATCAAAGTTTTTGTAACCTTCCTCTTGTTTCCCGCGAACCCCATTATGAGGACTGCCTTAAATGTTCTAAAATATAGATAGAATCACAATTAAGGCAGATAAAATGAGCGATGAAGAGCATTGGAAAAATCTAATGATTCAGGCACAACAGGGCAATCAACAAGCATATAGGGAGCTGCTCAAAGAGCTTGCTCACGTAATGCCAAAGTTTATTGCCCAGAAAGTTGGCAACTTATGCAGCGTGGATGACATCCTGCAAGAGTTCCTAATTTCCCTGCACAACTCCCTTGCAAACCTATGATCCATCCAGGCCTTTTAAATCATGGGTATACACCATTGCTCGCTATAAAATTATTGATCACCTGCGTAAAGGCAAAGCTCATGCAGAGCTTCCTGAAGACGTCAGCGACCATAAGAACGAGTACCAAGCCTTCGAAGACAACGACCTTGTACGAAAAGCACTGGCAAAACTCTCCCCCTTATACCGCGAACCCATTATTCTGACCAAGATTAATGGCCTGAGCGTTAAAGAAGCCGCAGAAAAATTAAGCCTATCTGAGTCCGCCTTAAAAGTAAGGTGCTCTCGAGGAATAAAAGACCTGAAAAATATTCTGACGAGGATCATTCATGAAGAGTGAGCAACTGATTGACAAGTTAGTCACAGACCTAAAACCAGTCGACACCTTAGGTAACTCCAAATAAATGTCCTACCCATTGATGGTTAATTTTAGTACAGTTCTGGCCTGTGATTGCGCACTCT